>DRPD01000139.1 GCA_011374735.1 Thermopetrobacter sp. | reverse complement strand
TTGCCCATCTGCCGGGCTTTCCCGGCCTGCCGCCGTTTCATCGCGGGCCCTATCCCAGCATGTATGCGGGCCGGCCGTGGACGATCCGCCAATACGCCGGCTTCTCCACGGCGGAGGAGAGCAACGCCTTCTACAAGCGCAATCTGGCGGCCGGGCAGAAGGGGTTGTCCATCGCCTTCGACCTGCCGACCCATCGCGGCTACGATTCCGATCATCCGCGGGTGGCCGGTGACGTGGGCATGGCCGGGGTGGCGATCGATTCCATTCTCGACATGCGCATCCTGTTCGACGGCATTCCGCTCGACCGGATGAGCGTGTCGATGACCATGAACGGCGCCGCCTTGCCGATCATGGCGCTGTATGTGGTGGCGGCCGAGGAACAGGGGGTGAAACCGGCCGATCTCACCGGCACCATGCAGAACGACATCCTGAAGGAGTTCATGGTGCGCAACACCTTCATCTTTCCGCCGGCCGCGTCGATGCGCATCGTCACCGACATCATCGCCTGGGCGGCCGAACACGCGCCGCGCTTCAATCCCGTCTCGATCTCCGGCTATCACATGCAGGAAGCGGGCGCCAGCGCCGATCTGGAGCTGGGCTACACGCTGGCCGACGGGCTGGAATACGTGCGCGCCGCCATCGCCGCCGGGCTGAAGGTGGACGCCTTCGCGCCGCGCCTGTCGTTCTTCTTCGGCATCGGCATGAACGTGTTCATGGAGATCGCCAAGCTGCGCGCCGCCCGGCTGCTGTGGGCGCACCTGATGCGCCGCCATTTCAACCCCGCCTCGCCCAAGTCGCTGATGCTGCGCACCCATTGCCAGACCTCCGGCTGGTCGCTGGCGGCGCAGGACGTGTTCAACAACGTCATCCGCACCATGCTGGAGGCCACCGCGGCGGTGCACGGGCACACCCAGTCGCTGCACACCAACGCGCTGGACGAGGCGCTGGCGCTGCCGTCGGACTTCTCCGCCCGCATCGCGCGCAATACCCAGCTCATCCTGCAGCACGAGGCCGGGGTGTGCGCGCCGGCCGATCCGTGGGGCGGCAGCCGCTTCATGGAGCGCCTGACCGCCGATCTGGCGGCACGGGCCATGGCGCACATCGAAGAGGTGGAGGCCATGGGCGGCATGACGAAAGCACTGGCCGAGGGCCTGCCCAAGCGGCGCATCGAGGCGGCGGCGGCGCGCACCCAGGCGCGCATCGACAGCGGGCGGCAGGTGATCGTCGGCGTCAACGCCTACCGGGTGGAGGACGACGACCCGCCCCAATTGCTGCGGGTGGACAACGCCGCGGTGCGGGCGCGCCAGATCGCCCGGCTTGAGGAGCTGCGGGCCGGCCGCGACGAGGAAGAGGTGCGCCGCGCGCTTGACGCGCTGACCCGCATGGCGGCCGGCGGCGAGGGCAATCTGCTGGACGGCGCCATTGCGGCGGCGCGCGCGCAGGCCAGCGTCGGCGAGATCACGCAGGCATTGGAGAAGGTGTGGGGGCGCCACGACCCGCCGGTGGAGGTGCAAACGGGCATCTATGCGCGGGAAATGGCGGATGACGACCCGGCCCTGTTCGCGGCCACGCAGGCGGTCGGGGCGTTCGCCGAAAACGCCGGGCGGCGGCCGAAGGTGCTGGGGGCCAAGATCGGTCAGGACGGGCACGACCGCGGCCAGAAGGTGGTGGCCTCCGCGCTGGCCGACTTCGGCTTCGAGGTGATCGCCGGGCCGCTGTTCGCCACGCCGGCGGAGGTGGCCGACCTGGCCCTTGAAGAGCGGGTGGACATCATCGGCGTGTCCACCCTGGCCGGCGGGCACGAAACGCTGGTACCGGAACTGATGGAGATTCTGAAGGCGCGCGGCAAGAGCGACCTGCCGGTGGTGGTGGGCGGCATCGTGCCGCCTCAGGACATGGCGCGGCTTGAGCGGATCGGCATCGCCGCGGTGTTCCCGCCGGGCACGCCCATTCCGCAAGCGGCGCGCGCCATCATCGACGCGCTCAACCGCCGGCACGGCTTCGCCCAGCGGCAACCCCGCTGAAGCGGCCCGGCAATTGCGCATCGTGGGATGGCATTCCATTGTCGCCGTGGCGATGACCGGTTAGAGATTCGGGCAATGACAATGAACATCATGTCGTGAGTGGAAGGGGAACCTCATGTCGTCATCGAGCTTTCAGCCGCCGCAGCGCGTCCTGATGGGGCCGGGGCCGTCCGATGTGCACCCCAGGGTGCTGGCGGCGCTGGCGAAGCCCACCATCGGCCATCTCGACCCCGCCTTCGTGGGGCTGATGGACGAGATCAAGGCGGAGCTGCAATACGCCTTTCAGACCGCCAACGAGATGACCATGCCCGTCTCCGCGCCCGGCTCCGCCGGCATGGAGACGTGCTTCGCCAATCTGGTGGAGCCGGGCGACGAGGTGGTGGTGTGCGTCAACGGCGTGTTCGGCACGCGCATGAAGGAAAACGTCATCCGCTGTGGCGGCACGCCCGTCATCGTGGAGGGCGAATGGGGCCGGGCGGTCGATCCCGATCAGGTGCGCGATGCCTTAAAGGCCCATCCGGACGCGAAGATCGTCGCCTTCGTGCATGCGGAAACCTCCACCGGGGCGCGCTCCGACGCCGCCGCCATCGCCGCCATCGCCCGCGAGCACGACTGCCTGAGCATCGTCGATACCGTCACCTCGCTGGGCGGCATCGAGCTGAAGGTGGACGACTGGGGCCTCGACGCGGTCTATTCCGGCACCCAGAAGTGCCTCTCCG
This sequence comes from Thermopetrobacter sp., assembly GCA_011374735.1. Lineage (GTDB taxonomy): Bacteria > Pseudomonadota > Alphaproteobacteria > Rhizobiales > Aestuariivirgaceae > Thermopetrobacter. Next base: position 1,772 of record DRPD01000139.1, on the reverse strand, counting down.
CGCCGCCGGGGCTGTCGCCGGTCACCTTCTCCGCGCGGGCGCTTGAGAAACTGAAGGCGCGCGCCACGCCGGTGCAGAGCTGGTTTCTCGACCTGTCGCTGGTGATGGGTTACTGGGGCGAGGGGCAGCAGCGCAGCTATCACCACACCGCGCCGGTGAACGCCCTTTACGGCCTGCACGAGGCGCTCGTCATGCTGCATGAGGAAGGGCTTGAAAACGCCATCGCCCGGCACCGGAGGCATCACGAGGCATTGAAGGCGGGGCTGGAGGCCATGGGCCTGTCCTACGTGGTGCCTCAAGACGAACGCCTGCCGCAACTCAACGCGGTGTGGATCCCCGACGGGGTGGACGACGCGTCCGTGCGCCGCCGGCTGCTGGAGGACTACGGGCTGGAGATCGGCGCGGGTTTGGGCGACTTCGCCGGCAAGGTGTGGCGCATCGGGCTGATGGGCGCGTCGTGCACGAAGCGCCACGTGCTGCTGTGCTTAAGCGCGCTGGAGACGGTGCTGGCCGAGGCGCAGGCGCCGATCGAGCGCGGCGCGGCGGTGGAGGCGGCGGCGGCGGCCTACGCGGCCTGATAACCATCGATGCCGCTGGCCGTTGCCCCTGATGAGTGCTTCCTGATATGAGTGCGGCGCGAATGAACGTGAACGGGCAAGGGCACGAAGGCCATGCGCACCGGCGAGATCAGCCGCACCACGAAGGAGACGGACATCACCGTCTCCATCGCGCTGGACGGCACGGGTGAGAGCGACATCGCCACCGGCATCGGGTTTCTCGACCACATGCTGGAGCAGATCGCGCGCCACGGGCTGATGGATCTGACCATCCGGGCCAAGGGCGATCTGCACATCGATGCGCATCACACCACGGAGGACATCGGCATCGCGTTGGGCCAGGCGTTCGCCGCGGCGCTGGGCGAGAAGCGCGGCATCACCCGCTACGCCCACGCCTATGTGCCGCTGGACGAGGCGCTGACCCGCGTCGTGGTGGACATCTCCGGCCGCCCATGGCTGGTGTGGAAGGTGGATTTTCCCACCCAGAAGATCGGCGACTTCGACACCGAGCTGTTCCACGAGTTCTTCTACGCCTTCGCGGTGAACGCCGGGCTGACGCTGCACGTGGAAAACCTCTACGGGCGCAACAGCCACCACATCGCGGAGACCTGCTTCAAGGCGCTGGCCCGCGCCCTGCGCGGTGCCGTGGCCATCGATGGGCGCGCCGCCGATGTGGTGCCCTCCACCAAGGGCCGGCTGTGAGGGCGCGCCGATGCGTTTTTATTCCGTGCACGTGAACGGGAAGCGTTCGGCACTGGTCAAGGACGGCTTTTCCTGGCCGGCCTTCTTCCTCGGCCCCTTGTGGCTGGCGTGGAAAGGGCTGTGGTGGCCGCTGGCGGCCTGGCTGGCGTATTACCTGCTGGCCCGTTACGGCCTGCCGGCGGCGGCGCAAACCCCGGTCGGCCTGGCGGTGATGCTGCTCCTGGGCCTTGAGGGCAACAACCTCCTGCGCTGGCAACTGGCGAGGGAAGGCTGGCGCGAGGTGGGGGTGATCGCCGCCGCCGACGAGATGACCGCGCGGTTCAAATGGCAGCAGGCGCAGGGCACATGAAGATCGCCATCATCGATTACGGCTCCGGCAATTTGCGCTCGGCGCAGAAGGCCTTTCAGCGCGCCGCCGACGAGGCCGGCATCCGCGCATCCGTCGATCTCGTCACCAGCGCCGAAGAGGTGGCGGCGGCGGATCGCGTGGTGCTGCCCGGTGTGGGCGCGTTC
>DRPD01000138.1 GCA_011374735.1 Thermopetrobacter sp. | reverse complement strand
CGGAGCATCCGGACACGTGGTCAATCCGTTGGCGCAAATCGGCGCGGTGGTGCTGCACCTGCTGGCGGAAACCGGGCGGCTGGCCTTCTTCGCCTTGCGCGCCGTCGCCGTGGGGCTGACCCCGCGCTTCTATCCGCGTCAGTTCTTCATCCAGATGTTCCGCATCGGCTATTCGTCGCTGCCGGTGGTGGGGCTGACGGCGCTGTTCACCGGCGGCGTGCTGGCCTTGCAGATCCACATCGGCGGCAGCCGCTTCAACGCGGAGACGCTGGTGTCGTCGATCGTCGCGCTGGGCATCGTGCGCGAGCTGGGGCCGGTGCTGGCCGGGCTGATGGTGGCCGGACGCACCGCCGCCGCCATCGCCGCGGAACTGGGCACCATGCGGGTCACCGAACAGATCGACGCGCTGGTCACGCTGTCGACCAATCCCTACAAGTATCTGGTCGGCCCGCGTATCCTGGCCGCGGTCATCACCCTGCCGATGCTGGTGGTGGTGGCCGACACCATCGGCATCATGGGCGGCTGGCTGGTGGGCACCGGCTCGCTGGGCTTCAATTCGGCCAGCTACCTGCGCAACACGGTGGACTTCCTCCAGCTTCAGGACATCACCTCCGGGCTGGTGAAATCGGCGGTGTTCGGGTTCATCATCGCCCTGATGGGCTGCTATCACGGCTTTCATTCCAGAGGCGGCGCGCAAGGGGTGGGCCGCGCCACCACCAACGCGGTGGTGTCGGCCTCCATTCTCATTCTGGCCGCCAACTACCTGCTCACCAACCTCCTGTTCGCGGATTGACGATGGTGTCATTTCTCGCGTGTATATCGCACCTTCTCGTCATTGCCGGACTTGTTCCGGCAATCCAGCGGGCGGTGCGTCCATGCGGCGCCGTGTCCGGTTTGCCCCCCTTCCCCGGCGCTTGGCACAAGGCCGTTCTGGATACCCGGGACAAGCCCGGGTATGACGGGAGAGGGCAACCTGCTGTTCGCGGATTGACGATGGTGCCGTTACTTGAATCGATGACGCGATGCCGCAACGCGCCTCTCGTCATTGCCGGTCTTGTTGTTCAGCCCGGGCATGATGGGGTAGGGGCAAGGCCGTTCTGGATACCCGGGACAAGCCCGGGTATGACGGGAGAGGGCAACCTTCTGTTCATGGATAGATCATGACCGACGACATCCACATCCGCCTCACGGGCATTCACAAAAGCTTCGGGCCGAAGCGGGTGCTCGATGGCGTCGATCTGGACGTGGCGCGGGGGCGCTCGCTGGTCATCATCGGCGGCTCCGGCACCGGCAAGTCGGTGCTGCTGAAGATCCTCATCGGCCTGATGCGGCCGGACGCCGGGCGGGTGGAGATCGACGGGGAGGACACCACCAACCTGAAGGGCAAGGCGCGCGACAAGGTGTTTCGCAAGTTCGGGCTGCTGTTTCAGGCGGCGGCGCTGTTCGACAGCCTGCCGGTGTGGGAGAACGTGGCCTTCGGCCTCATTCAGGGGCGCGGCATGCGGCGCAAACAGGCGCGCGAGAAGGCCGTCGCCACACTGGCCAGGGTGGGGCTGGGGGCGGAGGTGGCCGATCTGTATCCGGCCGAACTGTCCGGCGGCATGCAAAAGCGCGTCGGGCTGGCCAGGGCCATCGCCCATGAGCCGGAGATCATCCTGTTCGACGAGCCGACGACGGGGCTCGATCCGATCATGGGGGCGGTGATCGACGAGTTGATCGTTTCCACGGTGAAGGACATGGGGGCGACGGCGGTGTCGATCACCCACGACATGGCCTCCGCGCGGCGCATCGCCGACGAGGTGGCGATGCTGCACGACGGCGACATCGTCTGGCGCGGGCCGATCGGCGAGATCGACAACTCCGGCAACCCTTACGTGGATCAGTTCATCAACGGCCGGGCCGAAGGGCCGATCAGGATGCCGGTGCACAAGGCGTGAGGGCGTGGCTATGGGACACTTGTCACTCCGGCGAAAGCCGGAGTCTCAGGCCATGCACTCATGCGCTTGTGTCTCACACGTCATCCTGACGCAAGTCAGGATCTCGTGCCACAGACTCATGCGTTTGTGGCCTGAGATGCCGGCTTGCGCCGGCATGACGTGGTTTACATGGCCCGCCCCCTCCCTGACCCTCCCCCTGGCAGGGGGAGGGCAGGAGGGGATCATAAACCGGGTTCGTGCCTCTTTCCTCGAGGGGAAAGAGCGAGGCGATCACTTCGTTTCGGTCTTCTTTTCGGCGCTGGCTTCGCCAAGCCCCCGGGTGACGCCCTTGAACATGTTGAGCAGCGGCGAATAACTGGCAGCGTCCACGAACCAGGCCAGGCGCGGCGCATACCAGTCGACATCGAAGAAGTTGGTCAGCGGCTTGTAGAAGGCCGGGTTGGTGGCCGCGGTGCCCCAGCGTTGCAGGCGCTGACCTTCCAGATGCTTCATCATGGATTGCCAGATCTTCGGGTTCATCGGGGCCATCATCCACTTCATCAGGCCGGCCGGGTTCATCAGCTTCGTGGCCGCCGACATCATCTTGCCGAAGTCGGTGGCGCCCTTCATCCAAGTGTTCCACATCACCGGCTCGGTGGCGCAGCTCATCATCACGTGCAGGGTGCGCGGGTCGTTGACCACTTCCATGAGCTTGAAGAACTTCTCCGGGTCGTTGACCGTCCCGGCCATGAGCTCGGCGTCGGTGAAAGCCTTCAGATAGGGCTTGATCTGCTGAAACTCCTCGCGCGAGGCGTTCTTGCATTCGGTGTAATAACCGACGGCCTTTTCGAACTTGTGGCCGGTATCGGCATCCTGCGGCGCCGAAACGGCCGGGGCGGCGGCCAGCAGGGCGGCGGCGGCAAGGGCCGGAATCACTCTCCTGATGATGCGCATGGGTGTTGCTCCAATGTGAATTGCCAGGCCCCCGGAAGTCGTATATTTGTATATCATTATATGATGATTTCGTAAATAGACATACCCCTGCGGCAAATTGGAGCGGCGTGGCCGTTTGCCGGCTTTTTCCCGGCGGTCACAACGATTTGCAAACCTTCGCGGGCGTAGAATGCGGGCCCGTGGAAACGATGCAAGCCGGGGAGAGTGTCTGGTGAACGTGTTGAGCGAACGCCGCGCCGTGGACGCGCCCGCCGCGCCGGTGGGGCCCTTCTTTCTCGACCGGGCGTTGATCGCGCGCCAGCGGCGTTCCGGCGATGGGTTGTGGCGGGCCAAGGTGATGTCGGGGCCGGCCGCCATCGAGGAACTGGCCGATGAATGGCGGGCCCTTCAGGCGCGCGCGGCGGCCGACACGCAGGCCTTTCAGAGCCATGGGTGGTGCGCCGCGTGGGCGGAAACCTGTCTCGATGCGCGGCATGAAGAGCCGCTGATCGTCACGGTTCGCCGTGGTGGCGAGCTGGTGCTGCTGTGGCCGCTGATGCGCACCCGGCAGGGGCCGTTGCGGGCCATCGTCTGGCTGAGCGATCCATTCTGTCAGTATGGCGATGTCATCAGCCCCCTGACGGGGGACGATCTGGCCCACGCGCTGGGGCTGGCGTGGCGGGAACTGCGCAATGCCGGACGGGCCGATCTGATCCGCCTGCGCCATGTGCGGGCCGACGCGGTGGTGGCGCCGTTCCTGGGCCATCGGGCGCGTCCGGCCGGGGCGGAAGAGGGCGCGCCGTGGCTCGATCTCACCGTTTTCGCCGACGCGGCGGCCTATGAGGCGCGCTATACCCGCAGCCAGCGGCGGCGGCGCAAGAAAATCCGCCAGAAGCTGGAGAAGGCGCGCGGCCGGCTGGACTTCGCGCCGCTCAGCACGGGCGAGGAGATGCGCCGGGGCATCGCCCGGCTGGTGGCGGAAAAACGCGCCTGGCTGGCGGCCCGGGGCTTGTATTCGCGGCCCATCGCCCATCGGCGGCTGGAGGATTTCTTCATCCGCCTGATGGAGCTGGGCGGGGATGGTTCGGCGCGGCTGGTGGTGTCGCGCACCACGGCCGGCGGCGATGGTGTCGCGTGGGAGCTGGGATTGCGTTTCAAGGGGCGGCATTACGGTTATATCACCGCCCATGACCACGCCCTGACCGACCTGTCGCCGGGGCGGTTGCACATGGACTTCTCGCAACGGCTGGCGCTCACCGACGGCATGAAGGTGTTCGACCTGCTGGTGCCGGCGGCGCCGCACAAGACGAGCTGGAGCTCCGGCGTGGCGGTGGTGCGCGACTATTTTCTGCCGCTGAGCTTCACGGGCAGGCTGCTGGGCGCGGGCTATCTGTGCGTGCTGCGGCCGCTGGTGCGCAAGGTCTATGGCCGCATGCCGCCGGCCTGGCGCCGCGCGCTCAGGCTCAATCGGCTGGCCGGGGCCTGACCCCGGCGTTTGCAAACGCCGCCGTGTGGTCTATCGTGCCGGCCTTGCGGCAAGCGGGGCGGGAGCCGGCATGATGAAACCTTCAGGCGATACGGTGCGCGGCGGCGCGGCGGCCGGCTGGCGCAGGCCGGTGGTGTTCCTGATGCTGATGGCGGCGGCCAACGGCATCGCCACCGCCACCTGGGGCACGCTGCTGAACAATTTCGTGATCGAACGGGCCGCCTTCACGGGCCGCGAGATCGGCATCCTGCAATCGCTGCGCGAGGTGCCGGGGTTGCTGGCCTTCACGGCTCTGGCGTGGCTGCTCATTCTGCGCGAACAGGCGTTCGCGCTGTTCGCTCTGGCGCTGCTGGCGGCGGGGGTGGCTCTCACGGGCCTGTTGCCGTTCGCCGTGGGGCTTTACGCCGTCACCATGCTGATGAGCTTCGGTTTTCATTACTACGAGACCATGAACCAGTCGCTGTCGCTGCAATGGCTGAGCAAGCGCGAGGCGCCGCATCAGCTGGGGCGCATCTTCGCGGCCGGCTCGGCGGCGTCCATCGCCACCTATGGGGTGATCACGCTGCTGGGGCTGACGCTGAAGCCCGATTACGTGGTGCTCTATGGGCTGGGCGGGGCCGCGGCGCTGGCCATCGTGCTGTTGTTGTGGCTGGCCTTTCCGCGCTATGAGGCCAGGGTGCGCCAGCACACCCATCTGTTCCTGCGCCGGCGCTACTGGCTGTATTACGCGCTGACCTTCCTAAGCGGCGCCAGGCGGCAGATCTTCATCGTCTTCGCCGGCTTCCTGATGGTGGAGAAGTTTCATTATTCGGTGTCGGGCATCGCGTTGCTGTTCACCATCAATGCGCTGCTGAATGTGCTGATCATGCCGCTGGTTGGGCGTCTGATCGGCCTTATCGGCGAGCGCAAGGCGTTGATCATCGAATACGCCGGGCTGGCGGCGGTGTTCACCGGCTATGCGCTGGTCGATGATCCGTGGGTGGCGGCCGGGCTGTATGTGGCCGATCACGCGCTGTTCTCCTGGGCCATCGCGCTGAAGACCTATTTTCAGAAGATCGCCGATGACGCGGACATCGCGCCGACCTCCGGGGTGGCGTTCTCCATCAACCACATCGCGGCGGTGGTGATCCCGGTGGTGTTCGGGATGATCTGGCTGAGCGATCCGGCTTGGGTGTTCCTCGCCGGGGCGGGGCTGGCGGGGCTGTCGCTGCTGCTGGCGCTGCTCATTCCGCGCCACCCCGAACCGGGGCGCGAGACGCTGTTGGCGGCCGGATAGGGCTTGCCGGGCCTCGTGCCGGCGGGGTATGGGCCTGTCATGGACGCCATCGACATTTCCGCCATCTTGTGGGGGCTGGGGCTGGGGCTGGGCCTCAGTTTCGTCATCGGGATGGTGCTGGCCATCATCACCGGAGTGGGCATCGCGGCGCAGGACGAGCGGCTGGACGACATGGACGAGGACGAATTCGCGCGCCATTATCTGGAGCACTTCACCGACACGCAATTCCTGCTGGGGCTGGTGATCATCTCGCTTCTGGTCAACGCGCTGGCCGGATATCTGACGGCGCGGCTGGCGGATGCGGCCGATTATCTGAACGCCGGGATCATGGGGGCGTTGGCGGTGCTGCTGTCGCTGGCGCTGGAAAAGCGCAACCCGGTGATGCCGGCGTGGGGGCTGTGGTTGTGGGCGCTGCTGGGCGTGCCATTCGCGCTGCTCGGGGCGTGGATCGCCAATCAGTGAGCCAGAAACCGGAAACCAGAAACCAGAAGCCGGAAACCGGAAGCCGGAAGCCGGAAGATACTCCCTACGTCATTACCGGGCTTGTCCCGGTAATCCAGAAGCGGCCTTTCGGTTCACCGCGAAGTGGCGGAAGGAACCGGGGCATCGTCCCATGCCGTTGCCGCCGTCTGGATTGCCGGCACGGGGGCCGGCAATGACGGGTGGGAGCGGCGATGACGTGGTAGGTCGGCATGGCGTGCCTTCGCGCATCCACAAGATGGTGGGCGGAGCCGCACCGTATCGCTT
>DRPD01000137.1 GCA_011374735.1 Thermopetrobacter sp. | reverse complement strand
GTTCACGCTCAACCGGCTTGACGACGCGGCGCTGGAACAACTGTTGAAACGGGCCGAGGCGCACATGGGCCGCCCCCTGCCGCTCAGCGAGGAGACGAGGGCGGCGCTGATCGCCATGGCCGACGGCGACGGCCGCCACCTGCTGAACCTGGCCGAACGGGTGTTCGAGGCAACGGCGGAAGATGCGGAACCACTCGATGTGGCGGCCCTGACCCGCATCGCGCAGCGCCGCGCGCCGGTCTATGACAAGGCGCAGGAGGGGCATTACAACCTCATTTCGGCGCTGCACAAGTCGGTGCGCGGCTCCGATGCCGACGCGGCGCTCTACTGGCTGGCGCGCATGCTGACGGCGGGGGAAGACCCGCGCTATCTGGCCCGGCGCATCATCCGCATGGCGGCCGAAGACATCGGGCTGGCCGACCCGCAGGCCCTGCCGCTGACCATCGCCGCCGCCGAGACTTACGACCGGCTGGGCAGCCCGGAGGGCGAGCTGGCGCTGGCCGAGGCGGTGGTCTATCTGGCCACGGCGCCGAAGTCCAACGCCGTCTACAAGGCGTTCGGGGCGGCCATGCAGGCGGCGAGGAAGACCGGATCGCTGATGCCGCCGAAGATCATCCTCAACGCGCCGACGAAGCTGATGAAGGAGCTGGAATACGGCGCGGGGTATCTCTACGACCACGACCAGCCGGACGCCTTCTCCGGGCAGGATTACTTCCCGCCGGACATGGGCCGCCAGACGTTCTATGAGCCGGTGGAACGCGGCTTCGAGCGCGAGATCGGCAAACGGCTGGCCTGGTGGGCGCGCCTGCGCAAGCAGCGCCAGGGCGGCTGAGCGGCGTCAGCCGTTGGCCGGGTCTTCATCGAACAGGGTGATGGCGATGCGCGGCATGACCGTGGAGATGGCGTGCTTGTAGACCAGCTGCGAATGGGCGTCGCGGCGCAGCAGCACGCAGAAATTGTCGAACCAGGTGATGATGCCTTCCAGCTTCACGCCGTTGACGAGAAAGATGGTGACCGGCGTCTTGTTCTTGCGCAGATGATTGAGGAAGGTGTCCTGCAGGTTTTGCGGTTTGTCCTGTGCCATTGTTCTTGCCTCTTTCCGGGCGTCTCCCCTGTCGCCGCCGGTGCGCTGGCGCACGGGCGTTGTTGTTATCACCGGCGACGTTAGCACAACCGGCCGGCGGAAACCAGAAGGCGGGAAAGCTCAGGCCTTGTAGTGGCCGGACTTGCCGCCGGATTTCTCCAGCAGGCGGATACCGGTGATTTCCACATCCCGCTGCATGGCCTTCACCATGTCGTAGATGGTGAGACAGGCCACCGACACCGCGCTCAGCGCCTCCATCTCCACGCCGGTCTTGCCGTCCACCTGCACGGTGGCTTCCACATGAATGCAATTCGCCGCTTCATCGATGCTGAAGTCCACCGCCGCTTTGGTGATGGCCAGCGGGTGGCACAGGGGGATCAGCTCGGCCGTCTTCTTCGCCGCCATGATGCCGGCGATGCGCGCCGTGGCCAGCACGTCGCCCTTCTTCACCGTGTTGTCGATGATGGCTTTCAGCGTCTCCGCGTTCATGCGCACCGTGCCGGCGGCGCGCGCGATCCGGTGGGTGACGGCCTTCTGCGAGACATCCACCATCCGCGCCGCGCCGGTTTCGTCGATGTGGGTGAGTTTGCTCATGGGCCGCATAGTGAGGGCGCGGGCGGCAAAGTCAAGCGGCGAGGCGCTTCACCCGCTGGCGCTGGCGGCCGAGATTGGTGGCGCTCAGCTCGATGATGTCGCCGTCGCGCAGATAGGACGGCGGATTGCGGCCCATGCCGACTCCGGCCGGGGTGCCGGTGGCGAT
>DRPD01000136.1 GCA_011374735.1 Thermopetrobacter sp. | reverse complement strand
TCATCACCCCGCTTTACGACGGCCGGCCGTTCGAGGCGGCGGCGCTGGCCGCCCTGCTGGACGGCCGGGCGCCGCAACTGGCCCTGCGTATCGGCCGCCATGTCCATCCCGTCGGCACGCCGGCGGTGGAAACCCCGCGGGTGGCGCTTCACGGGCTGGACAACGTGCTGTCACGCATCGCCGAGGCGCTGCGGCGCGTGGTGAGCGGCGCCCTACCGGAGCGAACCGCCGTGACGGGGCCAATGGCAGGCATGCCCGGCGCCGGGCGGGCGGCCCATTTCCTGCTTTCGACCCTGACCTCCAAGGCGGCGCGCCGCATCGCCCGGCTGGCCAGACGCGCCGCACCGGTCTGGCAGGTGGCGGTGCGCACTCTTCATGACGGGCCTTCCCTGCGTGACGGCGCGCCGTTCGATCCGGCCCGCTATCAGCGCCTGCCCGACGACGGCCGGCGCTATTACGCCGATCCGTTCCTGATCCGCCACGACGGACGCACCTGGCTGTTCGTGGAGGAATACCCCTACGCCACCGGCAAGGGGATCATTTCCGCCGCGCCGCTTGGCCCGGACGGCAGGCCGGAAACGCCGCGTCCGGTGCTGGAAACCGATTCCCACCTGTCTTATCCGCACCTGTTTCATCACGAAGGCGCGCTGTGGATGATCCCGGAAAGCGAACAGGCCAATGAAGTGGCGCTGTATCGTTGTGTGCGCTTTCCCGATCGCTGGGAGAAGGCGGCGGTGCTGATCCCTGATCTCCGCGCCTCCGACGCCACGGTGATGCGCGACGAGACGGGCCGCTTCTGGATGTTCGCCACCACCCGCCCCGACGGCTGGGCGTCGAGCTGGGATGCGCTGTCGCTGTTCATGGCCGATGACCTGACGGGCCCGTGGGTGCCCCATCCGAGCAATCCCGTGCTGCTCGACGCCGCCGCGGCGCGCCCCGGCGGGGCGATGTTCCGCCGCGCCGGGCGCTGGTGGCGGCCGGTGCAGGACAGCCGGGCCGGCTATGGCGTGGCGCTGGCGCTTTACCGCATCGACGCGCTCGCGCCCGATCGCTTCGCGCAAACCCTGACGCGCCACATCGACCCGCGCCCGCTGCAAGGGCTGCACACCCTCAACGTGGCGGGTGGCTTCGAGGCCGTCGACGTGTTCGACAAGCCGCCCGGCCGGTGATATGACGGCCCCGGCATGGGAACCTGAGCGACGACAACCATCAGCGACGACGATCATGGCCGATATCCTGTTGGCGGAAGATGACGAGGTGCTGCGGCAGTTTCTGACCAAGGCACTGAAAAAGGCCGGGCACAAGGTGATCGACTGCGCCGACGGCGGCAGCGCCTGGCGCGCCTTGCAGGAGCGTGACGTCGATCTGCTGCTCACCGATATCGTCATGCCGGAAATGGACGGCATCGAGCTGGCCCGCAAGGCCACGGCACGCCGCCCGGAACTGAAGGTGATGTTCATCACCGGCTTCGCCGCCGTTGCCCTCAACCCGGAAAGCGGCACCCCGCAAGGCGCGCCGGTGCTCTCCAAACCCTTCCATCTGCGCCAGCTGGTGGCGGAGGTGGAGCGGCTCTTAAGCGCATGACCGCTTGCGCCCGGCCGCGCTTGCCGATATATCCTGCCACCGGCAAAGGGCGGTTAGCTCAGCGGTAGAGCACTACGTTGACATCGTAGGGGTCACTGGTTCGATCCCAGTACCGCCCACCACCGGCGGTCGCCGGATTCTTTTTCGGCAGACTGTTGATCCGCGAGGAGGGGGCAGCGGTCTTCCATTCTCGGCCATCGCATTGAGACTCAG
>DRPD01000135.1 GCA_011374735.1 Thermopetrobacter sp. | reverse complement strand
TGGTGAACGGCTCGTTGCGATAGAAGTCGTAATAGAAGCCGTTCTCGATCACCGGCCCGATGGTCACCTGGGTGCCCGGATACAGCTCCTGCACCGCCTGCGCCATGATGTGCGCCGCGTCATGGCGGATCAGCTGAAGCCCCTCCGGGTCGTCGCGGGTGATGATGCGCACCGTGGCGTCTGACGCGATGGGGTCGGAAAGATCGCGCAATCGCCCGTTCACCTCCACCGCCAGCGCCTTCTTCGCCAATGATTTGGAAATCGCCGCCGCCACGTCGGCGCCGGTTGCGCCGTCGTCGAACTGCCGGGTGGAGCCATCGGGGAACGTCAGGGTGATCATGGCTGAAGTCTCCTGCTCAGTCGCTGCCTACCAACGCGCGTGAGCGCATCTCGATGTCTGCCGCTTTTGCCCGCTGCGCGCCGTGAAATCAACATCCGAAGCGCCAAGCGGTGGCGGCTGCCGCGCAAAGGTAAATCAAGCATTAATGATAATAATTGGTAAACAAGGTGTCATATTGCGGTATAAAGGGCGACGACTTACATCATTCTATCACGATACCAATCATTAACCCTGACAGATATATAAAATTACGCGGAATTCGAGCACAACAGCAAAAACGGGATCAGACTGATGAACAACCGCGTTTCCCTGACGGCTCTCGCCGTGATTCTGGCCGGCATTGGCGGCAAGGCCGCGTTGGCCGCCGACATGCCGCCGCCGCCGCCCGCCCCGGCCCCAGAGATTCGTTCCTCCGTGGACACCTGGACGGGCCCCTATCTGGGCGTCACCGGTGGCGGCACCTGCATGTTCACCACCGAGGATCACGGTCACGACAACACCCTCCCCCGTGATCAGGTCGTCGATTACACCTACAGCGGCATCTCCAACAGTGGCTGTGGGTATCAGTATGGCGTCATCGGCGGCTTCAACTACCAGATCGGCGGCAATTTCGTCGTCGGCGTCGAGGGCGATTTCACCTTCGGCAGCACCACCGGCGTGCAGACGTTCCCGAATTTCCTGGCCCCGCCGGCCACATCCGGCAGCACCTACAAGGTCAACTGGACGGGCACCGTGCGCGCCCGCGCCGGCTGGCTGATGAACGGCACCACCCTGGCCTATGTCACCGGCGGTGTCGGATGGCTGAACGGCACCTTGAGCGACGGCACCGACGCCTTCACCAACATCCACTTCGGCTACGTGGTCGGTGGCGGTCTGGAGCACGCCTTGACGAAGAACATCCATCTGAGGGCCGAATATCTGTTCTCCGCCTACAATGCGGGCAACTATGGCTGGTTCTGCACCACCGGCGCTTGCGGCACGTCGGTCATGGTCACCAACTACATGCAGGCGTTCCATACCTTCCGCGCCGGCGTGACCTTCAATTTCCCGATCTCTTCCTGGTAAGAGACCATCCCTCCCTGTCCCGGCCGGTCTTGAGCTTCGGCTCAAGGCCGGTCTTCTTTATATCGCTCACGCTAATGGCCCTTCAGGCCATACGCTTAAGCGAGGACGGCCTGACAAGCCGGGGCGCGCTTGCGCCCTTGTCGGCCTGAAAAGGATTTTGCAGGCCTCCGGTTCTTCGTAACGAGAGGGGTGACCGGAGGGGGAACAGGACGGTTTCATGGCTTCTCGCCATCCCCCTGCCGGCACACCACGCAGAACCGGCGGTAGCGCCAGAACAGCGCGTCGAAGCGCGGCACGCCCTCCTCCGGCACCGGATCGAACCCGTGCGTGCCCCACGGGTGGCAACGCGCGAAACGCCACAACCCCAGCCAGAACCCGGCCCATGCCCCGTGCCGGCGGATGGCCTGCGCCGCATAATCGGAGCAGGTGGGCAGATGCCGGCAGGTGCGCCCCACCAGGGCGGAAAACGTCAGCTGATAGGCGCGTATCAGCCCCAGCAACAGCCACGCCACCGGCCCCGGCCGCCCGTCTTTTCCGTCGCCTCCCATCGGTTTCGCCTCCTGCAATCCGGCCCGACCGCTTTTCATGCCACGGCACGCGGCCCTTGACCACGCCCGCGCCCCCCGACTAGTAAGAAAGCGGATCAATCATAAGCGACAGGCTCCCGACAGCCGCCGGCGCTCCCTCCGTTGCCACATGACGCACCGCGAGCGGGCAACTTTCCGGCGCGGGGCATTGTGTCCTTTCAACCGCACCTGGGCAACCTGCAGGAACATGAGCATGCTCAACAAACCCGCCAACATCCCCAATATCGGCAAGGGCCCGGATATCGAGCGCCCGTCGGAGAAAGAGGCCAGGGAGGCGGTGCGCACCCTCATCGCCTGGGCCGGCGACGACCCGGATCGCGAGGGCCTGAAGGACACCCCGAAGCGCGTCATCAAGGCGTTCCGCGAGTTCTATGCCGGGTATGAGGAAGACCCGCAGAAGGTGCTCTCGCGCACCTTCGACGACGTCGGCGGCTATGACGACATCGTGCTGCTGCGCGACATCGAATTCGCCTCGCACTGTGAGCACCACATGGTGCCGTTCATCGGCCGCGCCCACATCGCCTATCTGCCCGACGAGCGCGTCGTCGGCATCTCCAAGCTGGCCCGCGTGCTCGACATCTTCGCCAGGCGCCTGCAGACCCAGGAGACGATGACCGCCCAGATCGCCCACGCCATCGACCAGAAGCTGCAACCGAAGGGCGTGGCGGTGTTCATCGAGGCGGTGCACATGTGCATGTCCCTGCGCGGCGTGGAGAAGCGCAACGTCGCCACCATCACCACCGAGTTCCTGGGCGCCTTCAAGGACGACCCGGCCCTGCAGGTGCGCTTCATGGAGCTGGTGCGCACCGCGTCGGCGCCGTTCTCCCTGTGACGGCATGACCTCCCCGTTCGCCAGCCGCGACGATCTGGCCGCCGATCAGGTGGAGGAAGGCGCCGCCTTCGCCCCGAAGTTCGACGCCGCCGGGTTGATCCCGGCCATCGTCACCGACGTGGCGACGGGCGAGGTGCTGATGTTCGCTTGGATGAACGCCGAGGCGCTTGAGGCCACCTTGCGAGACGGGCTGGCCACCTTCTATTCCCGTTCGCGGCAAAGCCTGTGGCGCAAGGGCGAGACGTCCGGCGAGACGCTGATGGTAGTGGAATGCCTGACCGACTGCGATCAGGACGTCATCTGGCTGAAGGTGACGCCGCAGGGCAAGGGCGCCGCTTGCCACACCGGGCGCAAGAGCTGCTTCTACCGCATGGTGAGGCTGAAGGACGGCCAGGCCATGCTCGAACCGGGCCCCGCCGCCCAACGCCTGTTCGACCCGAAGGACGTCTACGGCCGCTGAGCGCCCCACGCCGTCATGGCGTCACGTTCAGCGCGATCTCCTTTTCCGTCATCGGCAGGTCGGGCACCTTCCAGCCCTTGCGGTCGGCCAGCGGCTTGTAGGCCCAGCGATAGACCAGCCTCGCCTTCACCTTCACCCGCTTCACGCCGTCGGGCACCTTGAAGGCGAATTGCGCGTGATCGGGCTTCTTGTAGCGCAGCAGCGTGTTGAACACCTCCGCCACCGCCGCGAAGCCGCCCACGCCCACCATCGGCCGGCCCAGCTTCGGGATCACCTTGCTGCGATACACCTTCGCATACATCTTGCCCGGCAGCCCGGCCCAGTCGCCCGGCCCCTTCTGGCCGGTTTTCGGGTTGCCCATGCCGGCCAGCGGCGGCAGCAACCCCTTCTTGCCACCGGCCCAGGGCAGCGGCTGGCCGTTCTCGTCCGTGGCGTCGATCTTCAGGATCACGTTGCGGATCGGCGCGCTGGCCGGCACCGTGTGCGCCGCCCCGACGTTCTCCACCACCGTATCGACGATCAGCCTGCCGTTCTCCACATGGCCCTTCAGCTCCAGCCTGAGCGCCTTCTTGCGCATGTCGGCATCGCGCGCCCCGACGAAGGTGTGCCGCCGCAGGCCCTCGCGCTCCGGCGCGTCTTCCGCCGCCCGCGCCTTGCCGGGGATCAGCGGCATGTGACACTCCTGGCAGGTCTTGTCGGTCTTGCCGGCGTCATACAGCGCCTTCCAGTCGGCATAGGTGGAGATCGACAGCACGTGCTTTTCCTGATTGAGGTGACACACCCCGCAGATCTCCGAAGAGCGATACAACGGCGACACCTTGAACGGATCGTGCGGCGACGTCTCCGCCGGCGGATAGGGGCCGTGGATGACCTCCGTGTTCAGCTCCACCCGCTCGAAGATGCGCTTGTTCCAGCGCCCGTCCGGCCCCTTCTTCAGATGCACCTTTTCGATGCTGTGGCAGAAGATGCAGGAGATGCCATGATCCTTGCGCGTCTCCAGCCGCATCGCCTTGCCCAGATCCACATCGCCCTTGCCCGCCTTGTGCGATTCGATCACCTGAATGGGCACATGGCAATCGGCGCAATCGCCCCTGGCCTGAGGGTGCCCGGCCATGCGCACGAAACCCTTGAAGCCCAATCCGTCGAATTTCCCCTTGGGGTTGGTGGCGGTGTAGAACTGATAGACGATGGCATTGTCCAGATCGCGCCCCATCATCGATGACGACCACTCCTTGTAGATGCGCTTGTGGCATTGCCCGCACCAGGCCGGGCTGGTGGGGTCATCCACGTTCTTGCGGATGTCGGCCGGCTTTTCCGCCGCCACCGCCACGGCCACCAGCGCCGCCGCCGCCAACCCCGTGAACGCTCCGATAACCGTCCATGTCCCCTTCGCCATGGCTTTTCTCCCCTGGTTGCCCGGCGCCCTTGACCCCGGCGCCCGGTATCGTTATTTCGAGAACTGTCGAATCGATGCTAGGGCAGCCGGCGGCCGCGAGTCAATACGCCAACCGGCCATGGCGCCGCTGGAAGGAAGGGGAGCCGGGGATCACCACATGATGAACGATGAAGCGCTGATGCACGCCTTTGCCGCGCTGGCCCAGCCGACGCGGATGAAGGTGTTCCGCCTGCTGGTGCGCGAGGGGCCCGACGGCCTGCCGGCCGGCGACATCGCCCGGCGGCTGAACGTGCCGCAGAACACCCTGTCCACCCATCTCGCCGTGCTGGCCCGCGGCCGCCTGGTGCGCAAGCGGCGCGCCGGCCGCCATGTCATCTACGCCGCCGACATGGAAGGCGTGCGCGACATGATCCGCTTCCTCACCCGCGACTGCTGCCACGGCCACCCGGAAAAATGCGAACAGCTGCTCGACGCCCTGCTGCCGGAATGCGGCCCGGCCGCCCGATGAACGCCAGACCGAAAGGAAAGACCGCCATGCATGCCACCTTGCGCCGGATCGCCACGATCCTCGCCGCCGTCCTCTGCCTGTGGGCGCTGGCCACGCCGTCTCTTGCCGCCGGAAAACCGGACTTTCTGGTCGATGCCGAATGGCTGGAAGAACGCCTGAACGATCCGAAGCTGGTGTTGCTGGAGGTGCGCTATCATCCCCATCGCTATTTCACCATCGGCCACATCCCCGGCGCCATTCAGGTCAAGCGGTTCATGGATCTGGGCGACAATCATGGCGTGCCGATGATGCGCTTTCCGCCGCGCGAACAGTTTCAGGCCACGTTGCGCCGCTGGGGCGTCAACGACGACAGCCTGATCGTCATCTACGACGACTCCGGCACCCCGCTGGCCGCCCGCCTCTATTACCTGCTGGAACTGTATGGCTTCGACATGAAGCGGGTGAAGATCCTCAACGGCGGCCTCACCGGCTGGCGGGCCTTCAACGAGCTGACGAGGGAAGAGCCGAAGATCAAGCCCGGCGCCGTGACCCTGAAGCCCGCCGATCCCTCCATGTTCGTGGAGTGGACGTATGTCTATGACAAGGTGGTGGCGCGGCGCCAGAAAGACGTGGTGCTGATCGATTCCCGGCCCGCCTTCGGCTACACCGGCGAGCGCCTCACCCACGCGGTGCGCGGCGGCCACATTCCGGGCGCCATCAACATCGTTTCACTGGATGGCGTTGATGCGGAGACGAAGGAATGGAAGCCGTTGCCGGAGATCGCGAAAATGTATGCGTCCGTGCCGAAGGACAAGGACGTCGTGCTCTACTGTCACGACGGCTTCCGCATGAGCCTCGGCTGGTTGCAGATGAAGGCGCTGGGCTACAAGCGCATCCGGCTCTACAACGGCGGCTGGGATCACTGGGGCAACCGGCTCTCCCTGCCCGTGGTCAAGGGTGACAAGCCGCTGGACGATGAGACGAAATGACCCCGCGAACAAATTGAATCGGTTGCGCAACACCCCCGCGCAACCGATTCGGATGATTCACGTTTTCTGGTTTCTGGTTTCGGCCCCGGCTTGCGCTTCGCGTGGCCGGGGTTGACGCGCCGCCGGGCGAGCCAGCGGGCGTCAAGTTTCCGGCTTCTGCTTCAGGCGCTGCGTCCCTTGATGGCCCGCCAGCCGAGAATCAGCAGCGACGCGCCGACGATGCCCATGATCAGATTGCCGAAGAACCAGCCGGCGAACTGAAACTGGATGCCGACAAGCCCCAGCACGAACTTCAGCGCGAACGCGCCGACGATGCCCAGAAAGATGTTGGTGAACAGGCCGTGGTCGGAACCGGTCACCTTCTCCGCGATATAACCGGCCAGGCCGCCGATCACCAGCATCATCAGAAATCCCACGCCATCCATGTCGCTTAGCCCTCCCTGTTGCGTTGGCTGGATGTTCCGCGCGCCAGCCTAGCCCGTCGCCCCCACGCACGCAACCATCACGCCCTTTTCTCTCCACGTCATTACCGGGCTTGTCCCGGTAATCCAGAAAGGCCTTGCGTTACGCTCAGGGCTGGAGAATATATGGAAGAGCTGCGGCCTTTCGACACCACCGTCTGGATTGCCGGAACAAGTCCGGCAATGACGAAGGAGAGTGCCGACGGTGTGTATATGGCCGCTCAGATATGCAGCGCCCGCTGATAGGCCGCCAGCACCGATTCGTGCATGCTTTCGGAGATGGTCGGGTGCGGGAAGACGGTGTGCATCAGCTCCGCCTCCGTCGTCTCCAGCGTCATGGCGGTGACGTAACCCTGGATCATCTCCGTCACCTCCGGCCCCACCATGTGCGCGCCCAGCAACTCGCCCGTCCTGGCGTCGAACACCGTCTTCACGAAGCCGTCGGTGTCGCCCAGCGCGATGGCCTTGCCGTTGGCGATGAGCGGGAACGTCCCCACCTTCACCTTGCGGCCCGCCTTTTTCGCCGCCTCTTCGGTGAGCCCCACGGAGGCCACCTGCGGATGGCAATAGGTGCAGGCCGGAATGCGCTGGCGGTGCAGCGGATGCACGCCCTTCACCCCGGCGATCTTCTCCACGCAGATGATAGCCTCGTGGCTCGCCTTGTGGGCCAGCATGGGCGCGCCGGCCACGTCGCCGATGGCATACACGCCAGGCGCTGACGTGCGCTGCCATTCATCCACGGCGATCACGCCGTCCTTCACCTTCACGCCAGCCTCTTCCAG
>DRPD01000134.1 GCA_011374735.1 Thermopetrobacter sp. | reverse complement strand
TTTTCTCATCATGGCCGTAGCTGATAGCACCCCCGCCGCCGCGAAAGCAGTCACTTTCCCGTCACCGCCGGTGATGGCCCGGCCCGGGTTCATGACAACGGCACATTTTCACGGCATACTGTGAATGTGATGGATGACGCAAGGGAGATTGACGGGGTCGTGATGCAGTCATCGGCTTTCTACAACGGCCAGCTGCTCATCGCCATGCCGGGCATCGGCGATCCGCGCTTCGAACAGGCGGTGATCTACATGTGCGCCCATTCCGACGAGGGCGCCATGGGCCTCGTCATCAACCGCACCGCGCCGGACATCAGCCTCGTCGGCCTGTTGGAGAAGCTCGACGTCATCGGCCCCGGCAAGGAGCACATCCGGCTGCCGCCGGGCCTCGGCGCCCGCCCGGTGATGATCGGCGGCCCGGTGGAGCCGGGGCGCGGCTTCGTGCTGCACAGCGCCGACTATTATCAGGCCGACGGCACCTTGCCGGTGGACGAGAGCGTCGGCCTGACCGCGACGCTGGACATCCTGCAGGCCATGGTCAGGGGCGAGGGGCCGCGCCACTTCCTGCTGGCGCTGGGCTATGCCGGCTGGGGGCCGGGGCAGCTGGAGGATGAAATCGCCCACAACGCCTGGCTGACCAGCGCCGCCGACGAACGTCTGCTGTTCATGACCGAACCGCAAAAACGCTATGGCCGCGCCCTGCGCGCCATCGGCATCGATCCGGCGCAACTGTCGTCCGACGCCGGCCATGCGTGAGCCAGGAAACGGCGCTTGAGGACGAAAGCGCCCAAGCGGGCGCCGGCCGTAAATCCCGCTCCCCCTCCCGACCGCTTGCCCACAATCTGGGTGGTCGGGAGGGGGAGCGGGATGGCGGAGTCGGATTTTGCGAACCCGCGCAGCGGGACTCGCAAAATCAGATGGATGTCATCGATCCGGCGCAACTGTCGTCCGACGCCGGCCACGCCTGAACGGCTATCAACTGATAACTGCCAACTGCCAACTGCCGACTGTCATTTCAGGCGGTGCATCTTCAGCAGGCCCAGCAGATACTTCTCGATGAACGGCTCCGACGACCCGCGCCGCACCTTGCCGAGGAAATATTTCTCGAACGCCACCTTGGCCAGATGCACCCACTTGCCCGACGCCGACCAGTTAACGTTGCGCGGCGGGTTCTGCGGCCGGGCCATGAACACCATGCCGGTGTTGCCCAGATCGGCCAGGCACAGGGCGTTCCAGGTCGGCTTGTGGGTCGGCTGGCCGCCCTTCAGTTCCTCGCCGATGTTCTGCACCGTGGCGGCGACCATGGATTCGATCATGTAGCCGGTCTTCGGCACCCCGACCGGCACCGGCGTCGCCTCCAGCGGCGGAATGGCGATGCACACGCCGACGGCGTAGATGTTGGGATACTTCGGGTTGCGCTGGTGCTCATCGACGATGATGAAGCCGCGCGGATTGGCCAGCCCCTCGATGCCGAAGGCCGGGCGCACGCCGCGGAACGCCGGCAGCATCATGGAGAACTTGAAGTCCAGCTCGTGCGTTCTCTTCTCGTTGCCGTCCTCGTCGTGCTCGGTGACGAACATCTTGCCTGCTTCCACCTTGTCCACCCTGGCGTTGGTGATCCAGCGGATGGAGCGGTCGCGGAACTCCGATTCCAGCATGCCCTTGGTGTCGCCCACGCCGCCCAGGCCCAGATGGCCGATGTAGGGCTCGGAGGTGACGAAGGTCATCGGCACCTTGTCGCGGATGCCGCGCTTCTTCAGGTCGGTGTCCATGATGGCGGCGAACTCGTAGGCCGGGCCGAAGCACGACGCCAGCTGCACCGCGCCGACCACGATCGGCCCCGGATCGGCGCAGAACTTCTCCCATTCCGTATAGGCCTTCTCGGCGTGATCGATGGTGCACACCGACTGCGTGTGGCCGCCTTCCGGCCCCAGCCCCTCGATCTCGTCGAAAGCCAGCTCCGGCCCGGCGGCGATGACCAGATAGTCATAGGTGACGGTATCGCCGTTCTCCAGCGTCAGGGTGTTGTTTTCCGGATCCATGGCGGTGACGGCGCTGGGGATGAAGTCGATGCCCTTGCGCGCGAACACCGGGCCCATGTCGATGGTGATGTCCTCGCGCTTGCGCCAGCCCACCGCGGCCCACGGATTGGACGGCGTGAACTGGAAATACGGCCGGTTGTTGATGACCGTGATCTTGTCGCCCGAACCGATGACATCCTTCAGCTCATAGGCCGCCGGAATGCCACCGATCCCCGAGCCCACCACGACGATGTGTGCCATGTCTCTCCTCCCTCGAAAAAGATGTGAAGGGCGCTCCCCGCTTATCAAGGATCGCGGCCACGTCCCCCATCCGGTGACCATGAAGACAGGGGCGTTCTATCCTGATTTGTCAGGCGTAGCAACAGGGCGGAGCGCTCAGCCCCGCCCGGCTGCCCGTCTGTTGATGCGATCGTGTGCGGCGCGGATTTCCTCTGGCCAGCGGCTCTTGATGAACGACAGCACGGCG
>DRPD01000133.1 GCA_011374735.1 Thermopetrobacter sp. | reverse complement strand
GCCTTTTCCAGCGCCTTGGTGTATCGCTCCAGCGCCTCAAGCGCCGTCGCCGCCAGCGGCACGATGCGCTCCACCCCGCCCTTGCCGACGAGACGCACCAGCCGCTGACGCCGGTCGATCTGGCCATGCCGCAGCGCCACCAGCTCCGACACCCGCAAACCCGCCGCATATAGGATTTCCAGCAGCGCCCACATGCGCAACGCCTTCAGGCGCCGCTTGCCGCGCGCCGTTTCCGCCTCCCGCGCCGCTTGCGCCAGCAGCCGCGCCACGTCGTCATGGCGCAGCACCCGCGGCAATCGGCGGCCGGCCTTCGGCGCTTCCAGCGTCGCCGCCGGGTTGTCGGATGCGAGCCCCTCCTCGAACAGGAAGGCATGAAAGCGCCGCAGCGCCGAGATGCGCCGCGCCTGGGTGCTGGCCGCCAGCGCGCGCCCCGCCAGCGCGCGCGCCCAGGCCGCCACGTCGTCCGCCGTGGCGCTCAACGGATCGCGGCCACGGGAGGCGAGAAAGGCGGTGTAATCGGCCAGATCGCGGCCATAGGCGGCCAGCGTGCGTTCAGCCGCGCCGCGCTCCGCGCTCATCATGTCGCAGAACCGCTCGATCAAAACGGCGCCATTACCGGAATGCCCCATGAGAGATGGTCCTGACCACTGCCGCCGGTTCGGGCGGGAAGCTGGCCAGCAGCCACGCCGCCGCATACACCACGCCAGTCAAGACCAGAATGATTAACAGAAACCGAAGCGTGCTCGGCATCACCTCTCCCGTCATCACCATCGCCGTTCATGCCGGCTTTGACCGCATCCGCCGGGCACGCTACTTAAGGGGCGAACGAGGCGCGCCGGCCGCGCCCCTCCGTGAAGCGTTTGAGAGAACGGCCATGTCACAGCGCACCATAGGCAATTGCCTGGAAGTGATCAACGCCCGCCTCAACGGCCGCGGCATCGTGCTCATCGGCATGATGGGGGTCGGCAAGACCACCGTCGGCCGCCGCCTCGCCGCGCGGCTGAAGCTGCCGTTTCTCGACGCCGACGCGGAGATCGAGCGCGCCGCCGGCAAGAGCGTGACGGAAATCTTTGAAGACGACGGCGAGGCGTTCTTCCGCGACCGCGAGCAGAAGGTGATCGCCCGCCTGTTGCGCGACGGCCCGCTGGTGCTGGCCACCGGCGGCGGCGCCTGGATGAGCCCGGCCACCCGCGACGCGGTGGCCGCCAGCGCCATTTCGGTGTGGCTCAGGGCCGATCTCGACCTGCTCATGAAGCGCGTCATGCGCCGCCCCGGCCGCCCCCTGCTGCAAACCGGCGACCCGCGCGCCGTCATGGCCCGGCTCATCGAGCGGCGCCACCCGGTCTATGCCGAATCCGACATCACCGTTGACAGCCGCGACGTGGCCCATCAGGTCATCGTCAACGATGTCATCCGCGCCTTGAGCGCCTGGCTGGAGCGCCACGAGACGATCGCATGACCACATCCGATGCCACATCCGGCGACGACGCCCTGGACATCGCCGTCACCGAAACCGACGTGGTGCCGGTGGCGCTTGGCGATCGCGCCTACGATATCCAGATCGGCGCCGGACTGCTCGACTTCGCCGGTGACGACATCGCCGCCGTGCTGGCCCGCCCGCGCACCCTGATCGTCACCGACGAGAACGTGGCGAAGCTGCATCTGGACACCCTGGCCGGCAGTCTGTCCATGGCCGACATCGCCTTCGACACCGTCGTCCTGCCCCCCGGCGAGGCCACCAAGAGCTTCGACCACCTGCGCCAATTGTGCGGGCGCATGCTCGACGCCGGGCTGGAGCGCCATGATGCCGTGATCGCCTTCGGCGGCGGCGTCATCGGCGACATCACCGGCTTCGCCGCCGCCATCGTGCGCCGCGGCATGCGGTTCATCCAGATCCCCACCACCCTGCTCGCCCAGGTGGACAGCTCCGTCGGCGGCAAGACCGGCATCAACACCGCTCACGGCAAGAACCTGATCGGCGCCTTTCATCAACCCGCCCTGGTGCTGGCCGACACCGAAGTGCTCGACACCCTGCCCGAACGGGAATTGAAGGCCGGTTACGCGGAGGTGCTGAAATACGCCCTGCTGGGCGATGCGGCGTTCTTCCACTGGCTGCGCGCTCACGGGCCGGCGCTGCTGGCCGGCGACGGGGACGCGCGCCGCCACGCCATCGCCGTCAGCTGCCGCATGAAGGCCGCCATCGTCGCCGCCGACGAGCGCGAAAGCGGCCGCCGCGCCCTGCTCAATCTCGGCCACACCTTCGGCCACGCCCTGGAGGCGGCGCTGGGCTATGACGGCACGCTGCTGCACGGCGAGGCGGTGGCCATCGGCATGGCCCAGGCCTTCCGCTTCTCCGAACGGCTCGGCCTGTGCCCCACCGGCGCCGCCGCCGAGGTGGCGGCCCATCTGCGGGCCGTCGGCCTGCCCACCGGCCTGAAGGAGCTGCACAACCGCCTGCCGTCCGCCGAACAGCTCACCGCCATCATGCATCAGGACAAGAAGGCCGAAGGCGGCAAGCTGGTGTTCGTGCTGGCCCGCGGCATCGGCGAGGCGTTCATCAGCCATGACGTGGCCGAAGCGGACGTCGCCGCCTTTCTGCAAGAGGAGCTGGCCCGGCCATGAGTTCCCTGTGGCTGCTGGCCGCGGCGGTGGCGGCGCTGCTGGCGCTGTCCGCCTTCTTCTCCGGCTCGGAAACCTCCATGACCGCCGCCTCGCGGGCCCGCATCCACCGGCTGGCCCAGCAAGGCGACGCGCGGGCCCGCATCGTGGAGGCGCTGCTGGCCATGCCCGAACGGCTGATCGGCGCCATCCTGCTGGGCAACAATCTGGTCAACATCCTCGCCTCGGCTCTGACCACCAGCCTGTTCATCGCCATTTTCGGCCCCGGCGGCGTGCTGTGGGCGACGCTGATCATGACCGCGCTGGTGCTGGTGTTCGGCGAGGTGCTGCCGAAGACCTACGCCATCCTCAACCCGGAGCGTTTCGCTCTCTTCGTGGCCCGCCCCATCCGGGTGGTGGTGACGCTGTTCGCGCCCGTCGTGATGGTGGTGGAGCGGCTGGTCAGGGCGACGCTGGGGCTGTTCGGCGCCGACACCCGCGACGCCGGCAACGTGCTGTCGTTCCACGAGGAGTTGCGCGGCGCCATCGACCTGCACCACGACCGGGGCCAGGTGGTGCGCCGCGACCGCGACATGCTGGGCGGCGTCCTCGACCTGCCGGAGCTGAGCGTCGGCGATGTCATGGTGCACCGCACCAAGATGAAGAGCATCGACATCGCCCGCCCGCCGCACGACATCCTGCGATACGTGCTCGACGGCGGCTTCACCCGCTATCCGGTGTGGGAAGGCAGCCCCGATGACATCATCGGCATCCTGCACGCCCGCGACCTGCTCGCCGCGCTGACCGGCAGCGGCGGCGACATCGGCGCCATCGACATCCGCCAGCTGCTGGGCGATCCGTGGTTCGTGCCCGATTCCACCCCCTTGAGCGATCAGCTCACCGCCTTTTTGCGCCGCAAGCAGCATTTCGCCCTGGTGGTGGACGAATACGGCGAGCTGCAAGGGCTGGTGACGCTGGAGGACATCATGGAGGAAATCGTCGGCGACATCGCCGACGAGCACGACCGCGAGAACTTCGTGGTGCGCCGCGACGGCAACGCCTACATCGTCGATGGCGCCATGCCGGTGCGCGACCTGAACCGCCTGTATGACTGGCGGCTGCCGGAGGATGAGGCCACCACCATCGCCGGGCTGGTCATCCATGAGGCCCGCATGATCCCGGAGCGCGGCCAGACCTTCACCTTCCACGGCTTCCGCTTCGAGGTGCTGGGCAAGGTGCGCCACCGCATCACCCGGCTGCGCATCACCCCGCTTAACAGAGCCCCGCAGCCCCCGGCGCCGGAAAACTGAGCCGCCGCTCCCTGCGCGATGCCGGAAGCTTGTGCTTGCGCCATATCCCATATGTAGGTAAATGACGCAACGGCCACAAGCTGAGGGTGCAATTCCCATGGTGCGCAAACGCAAACCGGCCGTCGCCGGCATCTTCTATCCGGACGACCCGCGGGCCCTGCGCCGCTACGTCGATGACGCCTTGCGCGCCGCCGAACGCCGGGCGCCGCGCCTGGGCCGGGTGCGCGCCATCATCGCCCCGCACGCCGGCTATCGCCATTCCGGCGCCATCGCCGCCGCCGCCTACGCCGCCTTGCGCCACGCCGGCGCCGTGCGCCGCATCGCGCTGCTGGGTCCGGCCCACACCGTGCCGGTGCGCGGCCTCGTCGCGCCGTTGCGCGAGCTGTTCGGCACCCCGCTGGGCGACGTGCCGGTGGATGTGGCCGGGCGCGACGCCTTGCTGAAGGCCGGCCTGATCCACGCCGCCGACGTGCCCCATCAGCGCGAGCATTCCCTGGAGGTGCACCTGCCCTTCATCCAGCGCCTGTATCCCGGCACCCTGGTGCTGCCGTTGGTGGTCGGCGAGGCCAGCCCGCGGGAGGTGGCGCGGGTGCTGGCCGAATTGCTGGACGAGGAGACGCTCATTATCATCTCTTCCGACCTGTCGCACCATGGGCCGAGAGAAGCGGCCCGCGCCCACGATCTGGCCACCGCCCGGCGCATCGAGGCGCTCGATGACGGCGCCCTGACGCCGCAAGACGCCTGCGGCGCGCGCGCCATCAACGGATTGTTGCGGCTGGCCCGTGAACAAGGCTGGCGGGCGCGGCGGCTGGACTTGCGCAATTCCGGCGACACCGCCAGCGACAAGTCGCACGTCGTCGGCTATGGCGCCTGGGCGTTCGTCGAACCGGCGGCGCAGGCCCCCGAAACCGCATGACAACACACCGCCTCTACGGCTAGATTGTGCCCGGAAACGTCAACCGGGAAACGCCGTCATGAGCATCCGCGAGGACATCGCCATGCTGCGCGCGGTGGAGCTGTTCGCCGCCGCCGATCCGGCCCACCTGCAGGTGCTGGTGTTCGCCGCCCCGCGCATCGAGGCGGCGGCCGGCGACTGGCTGTTCCGCGAGGGGCAGGTGGACGGCGCCGGCTGGCTGCTGCGTTCCGGCGCCGCCAGCGCCTGGCAGGCCCGCCGGGGAGAGGAGGAAAAGGTCGCCAATCTCGGCCGCGGCGCTTTCCTCGGCGAGCTGGCCATGGCCGCCCGCCAGCCCCATCATCTGTCGGTGAAGGCCGAAACCCGCCTTTCCGCGCTGCGCTTCGACCACGACCTGTTCCTGCGCGTCGCCGCCGAGTTTCCCGAGTTCGGCCGCCAGGTGTTCGCGGTGCTGACCCGGCGGCTGGAGCTGTCGATGCAGGAGCTGAACCGGGTGCGCGAGCTGTTCGTCCGCGC
Source organism: Thermopetrobacter sp. (assembly GCA_011374735.1). Taxonomy (GTDB): domain Bacteria; phylum Pseudomonadota; class Alphaproteobacteria; order Rhizobiales; family Aestuariivirgaceae; genus Thermopetrobacter. Next base: position 113 of record DRPD01000133.1, on the reverse strand, counting down.
CCGTTCGTTCTGACCCTCACTCCATCACTTCGGTCACGTCCGGCGTCTGCCAGTTCAGGTGCTGACCGCCGTCGAGGATGATCATCTGCCCCGTAAGCGCCGGCGCCGAGAGG
>DRPD01000132.1 GCA_011374735.1 Thermopetrobacter sp. | reverse complement strand
CACCGTCACTTTTTCTCCACCTCATCCGCCCACGTGGTGAACACCGCCGCCAGCCGCCGCGCGTCCTCCACATCCAGCCCGATCTGGGTGATCCGCTTGCCCTCCTTGTAGGTCAGGCGCAGGAAATGCACGCCGTTGCCGGCATCCACGGCGTCCACCTTCATCTCCCGCCTGAAGGCGGTGACGAACCGCTCCAGCGTGCTGACCTTCTCCTCCGGCGTCACGGGCTAATCCCCCTTCTTCGGCGGCTCGTTGACCTGTTGCCGCTTCAGCTCTTCCGTGCGGTCGCCCCAGTAGAAGGCGGTTTCCAGCTCCAGATGCCAGTTGCGCGGCGTGTCCTCGTAATCCGGCTTCACGTCGAATTCCAGGAACACCTCGCCGCGCTGGCCCACCAGCACCACCAGCTCGCGCAGTTGATCGAAGCTGGTGAATTCCGGATTGGCGATGATCAGCTCGCTGACCTTGACCATGTTCGTTCTCCCTTACATTGCCGGGCGGCCGATGCGCTCCGTGTAGCGGCCGCGATAGAGCAGGCGCCGCCGGCCCGGCTCGTCCCAATCGACGAAGGCGCTGCGCGTGTGCAGCACGTTGTTGCAGATCAGCCCTTGCCCCGGCAACAGCCGCAACCGCAACAGATATGGATCATCCGCCCGGCGTAGCAAGTCCCGCAGCGCCGCCACCGCCTCGCGCGTCAATGGATCGTCCTTCCAGATGACATGCCGCGTGCGCTCCGTATAGCGCATGTGCAACGCGCCGCTGGCGGCGTCCAGCCAGAATACCGGCCCTTGGGATCGTGGCCGCACCCGCCCGTCCTGCTCCGTGAATGCCGGGATGGTCATGGCGTCCGGCGCCATCAGCGCGGTGATGAAACGGGGATCGGCGTCGCGCAGACGGATGTAGGCGATCTCCGGATCGAGCACGTCGTTTTCGCCACCCTCCTTCGCCTGTCGCACGCAGTAGAGCATCATGGCGCGGATCACCGGCGCGCCGGGATAGCCAAACTTGTAATAGCCATCGGTGTGCCACAGCAACCGCCGCGTGGTGTAGGGAATGAAGCCGCCGCGCCCCTGCCGCTGGTCGTCCACCACTTCGATCGGCACCAGCTCCTCCGCATCGCGCGAGCGATGATCCTCCAGCGTCGTCAGGCCGAAATGCGCCGCGAAGGCCTTCAGTGACTTCTCAAGCCCCGCATCGGTCCGCCCGGAACGCTCATGGGTGTCGAACACCGCCATGTTGGCGCGCCTGGCCAGTTCGAGAATGGCCGCCGTTTCATCCGCCGTCGGCGCCCGAGGGTTGCCGATGGGCACCACCAGCTCCTCCACCCGCCGCGGATGCGCGGCCAGCTTCCAGGCCCGCCAGGCGGCATACGATTCGCGGTCGTTGAGCGCGAATGGCCCGGCCTTCGGGGCTTCGCCGCTGGCGGCTGTGGAAAACCTCGCCATGCCGTGGCTCCTTGTCTGCGACAACGACCGGGAGGCCGCCGAAAGTGCCCGGTGACGGCGCTTCTGCGGCCGCTGAATCGTGCCGTGGGACGTTTCGCGATCCGGGAAAATCACCGCCGATTCCGCACTTTAAGCATAAGGGTGCGCCGGTTTCTTGTAAATTATCGAATATGCATATTGGAATATGAAGATGTCTTGTGCTATAGAGCCTCTCGCATCGTTTCCGCTTGACGGCAAGGGCCATCAGGGCGGGGTGCGCGCCAGAGGTTCTGATGGTAAAGTTCCTTCGGCCCATGATCGGGCCCGATGTGAACGGTTCAGGGGAACGTAAGCGAGTTGACAAGCTTTCGCTCTTGCGATGTTTAACTGTCAGGTCCTGAGCGCAACAATCTGAGGGATTGAGGGTCTTCCGGGCCCGACCCGCCGCCAGGCAAAACGGAAAGAGGGAGTGACTTTCATGTCGAATCAGGAATTCAAGCCGCACGCCACGCCGAAGCTCGACGAGCTGGAAAGCGGGCCGTGGCCGTCTTTCGTCACCGGCCTGAAGCGTCTGCGCGATTCCGGCGAGCGTTATGCGCCGATCGCCAATGACCTGCTGGGTCAGCTGGAGCATTCCTATGAGGAGCGCCTCGGCTTCTGGAAGGGCGGCACCATCACCGTCATGGGCTATGGCGGCGGCGTGATCCCGCGCTTCTCGGAGGTGGCCGACAAGTTCCCGGCTTCTTCGGAGTTCCACACCCTGCGCGTGATGCCGCCGGCCGGCATGCACTACGACACCGACGTGCTGCGCAAGATGTGCGATATCTGGGAGAAATACGGCTCCGGTCTGATCGCCTTCCATGGCCAGTCCGGCGACATCATGTTCCAGGGCGCTTCCTCGGAGAACGTGCAGCCGGCCTTCGACGCCCTCAATGAGCTGGGCTTCGACCTCGGCGGCGCCGGCCCGGCGCTTCGCACCTCCATGAACTGCGTCGGCCATGCCCGCTGCGAGATGTCGTGCTACGACGAGGTCAAGGCGCACCGCATGATCATCAACGAGTATCTCGACGAGATGCATCGTCCGGCGCTGCCCTACAAGTTCAAGTTCAAGTTCTCCGGCTGCCCGAACGACTGCGTGAACGCCATCCACCGCGCCGACTTCGCCGTCATCGGCACCTGGCGCGACGACATGAAGGTGGATCAGGAGCGCGTCAAGGAATACGTTGAGGAGCTGGGCCGCGACTACATCAACGACCACGTGGTCGGCATGTGCCCGTCGAAGTCCCTGAAGCTCAATGACGACGACACCCTGTCGGTCGACAACAAGTCCTGCGTGCGCTGCATGCACTGCCTGAACGTGCTCAACGAGGCCCTGTCGCCCGGTGACGACAAGGGCGCGGTGATCCTCATCGGTGGCAAGCGCACCTTGAAGATCGGCGACCTGATGGGCACGGTGATCAAGCCGTTCATCAAGCTGGAGACCGAAGAGGACTTCGAGGAGCTGGTCGAGTTCGCCGGCGAGGTCATCGACTTCTTCGCCGACAACGCGCTGGAGCACGAGCGCGTCGGCGAGACCATCGACCGCATCGGCCTGCCGGCCTTCCTGGAGGCCATCGGCGTCGATCCGGATCCGAACATGGTGCTGCATCCGCGCCAGGTGTCCTTCGTGCGCACCGACGATTTCCAGGACGAAATCGAGAAGGCGCGCGCCAAGAAGGGCGCCAAGGAGGCCGCCGAGTAATCTCGCGCTGCAAACACGCCGCCCCGGCCGGTGGGACAGCCAGCCGGGGCGGTCTTGATATCAACTGGAGGGAAGAACATGAGCGAAGCTGCCGAGAAGCCTCGCATGCCTGATGAAGTGGGTGTGCCGGATCCGTTCCAGTACATGCACCCCATCATGAAGAAGAACTACGGCCAGTGGGATTATCATTACCGTCCCCGCCCCGGTGTTCTGGTGCATGTCGCCAAGTCCGGCGACAAGATCCACACCGTGCGCGCCGGCACCCAGCGCCAGATGGATGTGTTCACCATCCGCAAGCTGTGTGACATCGCCGACAAGTATGCCGACGGCCACGTGCGCTTCACCACCCGCTCCAACATCGAGTTCCTGCTGGAGAAGGAGGAGAACGTCGAGCCGCTCATCGAGGAGCTGAACAAGGAAGGCTTCCCGGTCGGCGGCACCGGCAACTCCGTCTCCATGATCTCGCACACCCAGGGCTGGCTGCACTGCGACATTCCGGGCACCGACGCCTCCGGCGTCGTGAAGTCCATGATGGACCTCATGTATGAGGAATTCGTCAACGAGGACATGCCCAACCGCGTGCGCATCACCACCTCGTGTTGCCAGATCAACTGCGGCGGCCAGGGCGACATCGCCATCAACGTGCAATACACCAAGCCGCCGCGCATCAATCACGAGCTGGTGGCCAACGTCTGCGAGCGCCCGGCCGTGGTGGCCCGCTGCCCGGTGGCGGCCATTCGCCCGGCCCTGGTCAACGGCAAGCCGTCGCTGGAGGTGGACGAGAAGAAGTGCATCTGCTGCGGCGCCTGCTACGCGCCGTGCCCGCCGATGCAGATCAACGGCAAGGAAGAGACCCGCATCGCCGTGTGGGTCGGCGGCAAGCACTCCAACGCCCGCTCCAAGCCGACCTTCCACAAGCTGGTGGTGGCCGGCCTGCCCAACAACCCGCCGCGCTGGCCGGAAGTCGGCGAGGTGGTGATGAAGATCCTGCGCGCCTACAAGGAGAACGCCAGGGATTGGGAGCGCATGGGCGAGTGGATCGGCCGCATCGGTTGGCCGCGCTTCTTCGAGCTGATCGACGTGCCGTTCGTCAAGCACCACATCGACACGTGGACCTATGCGCGCCTGACGCACAACCACTCCACGCACATTCAATACTGACGATGATGCAGGGCCGGCGTCGCGAGACTGGGGAAGGCGCCGGCCCGTCACCATCCCGAGGGGACTTGTGACAATCGCCGGGGCGCTGCTTCGGTGACGAGCAGGGGACAGGCAGGTGAAACTGGGAATAGTCGTATACGAAGGCCCTTATCAGCATGAGGCCTCCGACACCGCTTACAATTTCGCGGTGGCGGCGCTGCAAAAAGGGCATGAGATTTTCCGCGTCTTCTTCTATCATGACGGCGTCAACAACGGCACGCGCCTGACCACGCCGCCGCAGGACGACCGCCACATCCAGCAGCGCTGGAGCGAGCTGGCCGAAAAGCACGGCCTCGACCTGGTGGTCTGCGTCGCCGCCGCCCAGCGCCGCGGCATCGTCGACGAGGACGAGAAGAACCGCCATGGCAAGGATGCCGACAACATCGCGCCGGGCTTCCGCATTTCCGGCCTGGGTCAGCTCATCGAGGCCGGCATTCAGTGCGATCGGCTGGTCACGTTCGGTGATTGAGGAGGGCGGAACGGATGTCGGATGTGAAGAAGTTTCTCTATGTGAACCGCAAGGCGCCTCATGGCACCATCTATGCTTGGGAGTCGCTGGAAGTGGTGCTCATCGGCGCCGCCTTCGAGCAGGACGTCGCCCTGGCTTTCGTCGATGATGGCGTGTTTCAGCTCGTCAAGGGCTGGGATACCGGCGAGCTGGGCGTGAAGAACTTCCAGCCGAGCTTCACCGCGCTGGGCGACTACGACGTGCAGAAGGTCTATGTCGAGCGCGAGGCGCTGGAGGAGCGCGGGCTGACCGAAGGCGACCTCATCGAGATGACCTACGAGGACGAGGATGACGACTGGGCCGAGAAGTCCTCCATCCGTATCGTCTCGCGCGAGGAAATGGCCGCCATCATGGCCGACAGTGATGTGATTCTGAGCTTCTGACGGAGGGGCGGAACAATGGCACTCTTGCACACCGTGAACAAATCGCCCTATCAATGCACGTCGCTGCAAAGCTGCCTGCAACACGTGCGGGCCGGCGACACGCTGCTGCTGATCGAGGATGGCGTCTATGCCGTGCTCAAGGGCGGCAAGGCGGCCGAGGCGCTGAGCGCCGCCAATGGCGTCAAGGTGGCGGCGTTGTCCGCCGACCTGAAGGCGCGCGGCATCGGCGCCGAAAAGATGATCGACGGCATCGAGGTCGTCGATTATGGCGGCTTCGTCGATCTGGTGGAGCAGACCGACAAGACCCAGGCCTGGTTGTGACCGGGCGGCGGGTGCCGGGTATGGCATAACCCCAACAATCGCCGGGAAAGAGGCAAGGCGTTCAACAAGTCTGAAAGGAGAGGCTGACATGGCTTACGAAGTGAATGGCAAGACCGTCGAGCACGACGAAGAGGGCTACATCACCAACCTGAGCGAGTGGAGCAAGGAACTCGCCGAGGTGATCGCCAAGGCCGAGAACATCGACATGACCGAAGAGCACTGGGAAGTGGTCAACTTCCTGCGCGAATACTACGACGAGTATCAGATCGCGCCGGCCATCCGCGTGCTGGTCAAGGCCATGAAGAAGAAGTTCGGGCCGGAAAAGGGCAACAACAAGTATCTCTACGAGCTGTTCCCCTACGGCCCGGCCAAGCAGGCGTGCAAGATCGCCGGTCTGCCCAAGCCGACCGGCTGCGTCTGAGGCGCATTCTCTGACCAACAATCGGCGGCGCGTGCCGGCGCGCCGCCGGCCACCGCCCCGCAAGGGGGGTGCGCAAGGCGCGGCGGGTGATCTTCGCCTCGACCGCGATGCTGCGGGCCATTCTTGCGTCAGGTGCGTCGAGCGGCTTGCGGTCTTGGGTTAAGGCGTCTCGATGGCGCATTGCAAGCGCGAACCGGCTATGCCGCAGGCTTGCCGGATGAACATGAAAACAGCCCCGATACGGGTGGAGGCGGACGAAAGTGCTGAGCACCATCTATGCAGTGCTGTTCTATGTGGCGACGCTCGTGCTGGTGGGCGGCGTCGGCTACCGCATCTGGGAATATGCCAGGACCCCGGCGCCATTGAAGATTCCGACCACGCCGGCCCCCACCACCTGGGGTGGTGTCGTCTGGCGCCTGTTCAAGGAGGTGGTCTTCTTCGAATCCCTGTGGAAGGCCAACAAGTGGATCTGGGTGTTCGGCATCGTCTTCCACATGTCCCTGTGGCTGATTTTTCTGCGCCACGTTCGCTATTTCCAGGAGCCGGTGTTCACCCTCGTCGCGTTGGCCCAACCGATTGGCAAGTATGCCGGCCTCACCTTCATGCTCGGCGGCCTGGGGCTGCTGGCGCGCCGCATCGTCGTCGCCCGGGTGCGCTTCATCTCCGCGCCGTCCGACTACCTGATGCTGCTGCTGTTTCTCGCCATCGGCTTCTCCGGCCTGATGATGAGTTTCGTCAGCCACACCGACATCGTCGCCGTGAAGGCCTTCTTTCTCGGCTTGATGCGCTTCGACATTCAGCCGTTGCCGGCCGATGCGCCGCTGCTGGTGCACCTGACGCTGGTGGCGCTGTTCATGCTGATTTTCCCCTTCTCCAAGCTGCTGCATGCGCCCGGCGTATTCTTCTCGCCGACCCGCAACCAGCGCGACAACCCGCGCGACAAGCGTCATGTCGCCGCCTGGGCGTTGCGGATGGAGAAGGCCGAGGGCGGTCAGGACACCGCCATGAACAAGAGTTGAGACGGGCAAACGGGAGTGTCCCAAGTGTCTGAGCAACTGGACGACAAGGCCGTCGAAGACGTCACCATCGACCCGCAGGCGCAAGCCGATCCGCTCTTTGCGCCTCAGCCGGTGGCGGGCAAGACCCGCGACTGGAAGAGCTTCCCCGCCGAGGAGAAGTTCCAGCAGCCGCTGGGTTATCCGGGGCCGAAGCCGGACGACTGGAAGGAGCGCGCCCTGGCCAAGATGGACGAGCTGCGCGGCAAGTTCCGTTCCTTCCGGGTGTTTCTCGACATCTGCGTGAAATGCGGCGCCTGCACCGACAAGTGCCATTACTACATGGGCACCGGCGACGCCCGCAACATGCCGGTCGGCCGCCAGGATCTGCTGCGCAGCGTCTATCGCCGCTACTTCACCCTGCCCGGCAAGTGGTTCCCGTCGCTGGTCGGGGCGCGCGAGCTGACCGAGGAGGTGCTGGACGAGTGGTACACCTACTACTTCCAGTGCTCCGAGTGCCGCCGCTGCTCCGTCTATTGTCCCTACGGGATCGACACCGCCGAGATCACCATGGCGGCCCGCGAGATTCTCGACAGCGTCGGCGTCGGCATGAAATACACCAACGAGATCATCGGCAAGGTGTTCGGCATCGGCAACAACCTGGGCCTGCCCAAGCCGGCCCTGCAATCGACGCTGGAAGACCTGGAGGAGGAGATCGAGGAGGACACCGGCGTCAAGGTGCGCCTGCCGCTCGACGAGCCGGCCGACGTGCTGCTGGTCACCCCGTCCGCCGACTTCTTCGCCGAGCCGCACATCGACGGCCTGATCGGCTACGCCAAGGTGTTCCACGCCACCGGCGAGAAATGGACGCTGTCCTCCTATGCGTCGGAGGCCGCCAACTTCGCCATGTTCATCGGCTCCTACGAGAACATGCGGCGCATCGCCCTGCGCATCCGCAAGGCGGCCATCGACCTGGGGGTGAAGCGCATCATCATCGGCGAATGCGGCCATGCCTGGCGCGCCGCCTATTCGTTCCTAAACACCCTGGCCGGGCCGTTCGACTTCCTCGATCCGAACTATCCGGTGCCGCAGCACATCTGCGAATACACCTGGGACGCCATTCAGAAGGGCAAGCTGCGCTTCAACAAGGAAGAGAACGACTGGATCAAGCTGACCTACCACGACTCGTGCAACGTGGCGCGCGCCTCGCGCATGGGCGACTATCCGGGCGGCCAGTTCGACATCCCGCGCAACATCATCAAGGCGGTGTGCAACAACTATTATGAAATGCCCGAGGACACCATCAAGGAAGCCACCCTGTGCTGTGGCGGCGGTGGCGGGCTGCTCACCGACGACCTGATTCCGCTGCGCAAGGCCGGCGGCAGCCCGCGCATGAAGGCGTTGAAGCAGGTCAGGGAGGAGCACGGCGTCAACAAGATGGCCGCCATCTGCGCCATCTGCAAATCGCAATTCACCAAGGTGATGCCGGATCATGGCTTCGCCATTGACGACATCATGTCGGTGCACCAGCTGGTCTCCAATGCCATCATTCTGCCCGGTTCGGAGCAGGAGGCGGAGCGGGACGGCGCCGACGATGAACGGGAGAAGGAAACTTCCGCCTGAGAAGTTCGCAACTGCTGACAACCGCAACCGATGAAGGCGTGTGATGGTTGCCGACCGGTCCGCGCCGTGACGGAGGGAAAAGGACATGACGACCGCGATCAACAAGAAGGGCCTGCCGAAGACCGACGGCCAGGTGTTCCGCCGCTTCGAGGAAGGCGAGACCCCGAAGGACTGGGATCTGGAGGAGAAGATCTTCGTCGGCGACACCTCCTACAAGTGCCCCACCTATGTGGTGAAGACGCCGCCGTGCTCCGCCTCCTGTCCGTCCGGTCATGACATCCGCGGCTGGCTGGCCATCGCCCGCGGCATGGACAAGCCGGCCGACGAGAACATGAGCTGGCAGGAATACGCCTTCCGCCGCATGAGCAAGGCCAACCCGTTCCCGGCCGTGATGGGCCGCGTCTGCCCGGCCCCGTGCGAGGACGGCTGCAACCGCAACGTGGTCGAGGACTACGTCGGCATCAACGCCCTGGAGCACTATGTGGGCGACTGGGCCATCGACAATGGCCTGAAGTT
>DRPD01000131.1 GCA_011374735.1 Thermopetrobacter sp. | reverse complement strand
CCCGAGGATTACCGGGCTGCCGTGCTGGGCACCGCGCCGCGGGTGGCGGTGGAGGCGGCCATGCCGCTGGGCTGGGAGAAGTGGATCGGTGAGAACGGCCGCTTCATCGGCATGCATTCCTTCGGCGCCTCGGCGCCGGGGCCGCAGCTCTACGAGCATTTCGGCATCACCGCGAAGGCGGTGGCGCAGGCGGCGGAGGAGCTGGTTTCGGGTACGTGAGGAGGCGGCGTCGGCGGTGCGGAGGGCCTGACGGGCCTCCCGTCGCGGCGCGCGGCCGGAGAGGTTTTTCGACAACACAAGCGAAGAGGGTGACATGGCACTTCGAGTAGCGATCAACGGATTTGGCCGGATCGGGCGGAACGTTCTGCGTGCGGCGGTGGAGTCGGGGCGCGACGACATCGAGTTCGTGGCCATCAACGATCTCGGCCCGGTGGAGACGAACGCGCATCTTCTGCGCTTCGACTCGGTGCACGGGCGCTTTCCGGGCAAGGTGGAGACGACCGAGGACTCCATCATCGTGGAGGGCCTGGCGAAGCCGGTGAAGGTGTTCGCCGAGCGCGACCCGGCGAAGCTGCCGTGGGGCGATCTGGGCGTCGATCTGGTGATGGAGTGCACGGGCATCTTCCGCAAGCGGGAGCAGGCGGCGCTGCATCTGGATGGCGGCGCCAAGCGGGTTCTGGTCTCGGCGCCGGCGCCGGGGGCGGACCTGACGGTGGTCTACGGGGTGAACCACGACAGGCTGAGCAGCGATCACGTGGTGGTGTCGAACGCTTCGTGCACGACCAACTGCCTGGCGCCGGTGGCCAAGGTGCTGAACGACGCCATCGGCATCGAGAAGGGGTTCATGACGACGATCCACTCCTACACCGGGGATCAGCCGACGCTGGACACCTTCCACAAGGACCTCTACCGGGCGCGGGCGGCGGCGCTGTCGCAGATCCCGACGAGCACCGGCGCGGCGAAGGCGGTGGGCCTGGTGCTGCCGGAACTGAACGGCAAGCTGGACGGGGTGGCCATCCGGGTGCCGACGCCGAACGTGTCGGTGGTGGATCTGGTGTTCATCGCCGCGCGCGACACCTCGGTGGAGGAGGTCAACGCGGCCATCGTCGAGGCGGCGGAGGGGCCGCTGAAGGGGGTGCTGGGCTACACCGACCAGCCCAACGTGTCGGTGGACTTCAACCACGACGCGCGTTCCTCGGTGTTCGCCCTGCCGCAGACCAAGATGGTGGGCGAGCGCATGGTGCGCATCCTCTCCTGGTATGACAACGAGTGGGGCTTCTCCAACCGCATGAACGACACCGCCGTGGCCATGGGGAAGGTGATGGCATGAGCAGCATCGAGGGAGTGAAGTCGATCGCGGACGCGGACGTGCGGGGCAAGACCGTGCTCGTCCGCGCCGACCTGAACGTGCCCATGGAGGAGGGGCGGGTGACCGACACCACCCGCATCGACCGCTTCGCGCCGACGGTGCGCGACCTGGTGGACCGCGGCGCGAAGGTGGTGGTCATCTCCCATTTCGGCCGCCCGAAGGGCCAGCGGGACAAGAAGTTCTCGCTCAAGCCCGTGGCCGAGGCGCTCGCCGGGGTGCTGGGCATGGAGGTGAAGTTCGCCAGTGACTGCGTCGGCGAGGTGGCGGAGAAGGCCGTCTGGGCGCTCGAGCCCGGCGAGGTGCTGATGCTGGAGAACCTGCGCTTCCACGCCGGCGAAACGGCCAACGACGAGAACTTCGCGCGGCGCCTGTCGGTGCTGGGCGATCTCTACGTCAACGACGCCTTCTCGGTGTCCCACCGGGCGCACGCCTCGACCTACGGCATCACGAAGTTCCTGCCGTCCTACGCGGGGCTGTCGCTGATGAAGGAGCTGCAGGCACTGGCGGCGGCGCTCGACAATCCGGCGCGGCCGACGGCGGCGCTGGTCGGCGGGGCCAAGGTGTCGACCAAGATCCCGGTGCTGGAGAACCTGCTGCCGCGGATGGACCAGATCATCGTCGGCGGCGGCATGGCCAACACCTTCCTGCTGGCGCTGGGGCACGACGTGGGCCGCTCGCTGGCCGAGCCGGACTACGTGGACACGGCGCGGGCGATCATGGACAAGGCGAAGGCGAACGACTGCGAGATCGTGCTGCCGGTGGACGCGGTGTGCGCCAAGGAGTTCAAGGCGGGCGCCGAGGCGGAGGTGTGCGGTCTCGACGGGGTGCCGGCCGATTCCATGATCCTCGACATCGGGCCGCAGTCCATCGCCGATCTGAAGGTGCGGCTGCAGGACCTGAAGACGCTGTTGTGGAACGGCCCGCTAGGCGCCTTCGAGGTGCCGCCGTTCGACACCGGCACGGTGGAGATCGCCCGCGCGGCGGCGGCGCTGACCAAGGCCGGGCGGCTGACCACCGTGGCCGGCGGGGGCGATACGGTGGCGGCGCTCAACGCGGCCGGCGTGACCGGCGACTTCACCTACGTCTCCACCGCCGGCGGCGCCTTCCTCGAGTGGCTGGAGGGCAAGGAGCTGCCGGGCGTGGCGGCGCTGAAGGAGAGCGACTGCTGAGTGACGATG
>DRPD01000130.1 GCA_011374735.1 Thermopetrobacter sp. | reverse complement strand
TGGACACCATGCCCGGCATCGGCGCGCCGATCTGCTTCGGATTGGCCGGGTCGGCCTTCGGGTGCTTGCGCTCATGCGCTTCCGACGCGGTGACCGCGACGCGCACCATGTGCGGCTGGCCGTTGAGTTCGAAGAACACCTTCTTGTAGCCTTCCTCGTCCTCTTCGCCGACGCCCACCAGCCGGATGTGCACGTCGCGCCCGCGCCGCAAGGTGACGGAGATTTCCTCGCCCAGCTCCATGCCATAGAAGAAGGTGAAGGTGGGCAACCGATCCACCGGGCCGGTTGCGGCGCGCCGTTTCGCGTAGTCGGCGAACACCTTCGGATACATCAGCCAGGCGAAGAACTCCTCGTCGCTGACTTCGCGCCCCGCCGCTTCTTCCGCCTCCTTGCGCAGCGCCTCCAGGTCGGCCGGGGGCAGGGCGCCGCCGGGCCGGCCCTCGATGGGCTTCTCGCCCTTCAGGATCTTCTTCTGCAATTCCTTCGGCCAGCCGCCGGGGGGCTGGCCCAGCTCGCCGCGGAACATGGCGACGACGGATTCCGGGAAGGCGATCTCTTTGTCCGGATCCATGACGTCTTCCGGCGTCAGGCCGGCGGAAACCATCATCAGCGCCATGTCGCCCACCACCTTCGACGACGGCGTCACCTTCACGATGTCGCCGAACATGCGGTTCACTTCCGCATACATCCGCGCCACCTCGTGCCAGCGGTCGGCCAGCCCCAGGGCGCGGGCCTGCTCCTTCAGGTTGGTGAACTGCCCGCCCGGCATTTCGTGCAGATAGACCTCCGAGGCGGGCGCGCGCAGATCGGATTCGAAAGGCAGATAGCGGGCCCGGACCGCCTCCCAGTAGTCGGAGAATTCGCGCACCGTGGCCGGGTCGATGCCGGTGTCGCGTTCGGTGTTGCGCAACGCCTCCACCACCGAGCCCAGGCAGGGCTGGGCGGTGAGGCCGGAGAGCGAGTCCATGGCCGCGTCCGCCGCGTCCACGCCCGCTTCCGCCGCGGCGATGATCGACGCGCCGGCGATGCCGGAGGTGTCGTGGGTATGGAAATGCACCGGCAGGCCGGTTTCCTCCTTCAGCGCCTTGACCAGGATTTTCGCCGCCGGGGGTTTCAGCAGCCCGGCCATGTCCTTGATGCCGAGAATGTGGGTGCCCTGCGCCTTCAGTTCGCGGGCCATCTTCACGTAATAGTCCAGATCGTATTTCGGCCTGTCCGGGTCGAGGATGTCGCCGGTGTAGCAGACCACCGCCTCGCAGATCTTGCCGCTTTCCAGCACCGCCTCGATGGAGACTTTCATGTTCTCCACCCAGTTGAGGCTGTCGAAGACGCGGAACAGGTCGATGCCGCTTTCAGCGGCGCGATGCACGAAGCCCTGCACCACGTTGTCCGGATAGCTGGTGTAGCCCACCGCGTTGGCGCCGCGCAGCAGCATCTGCAACAGCAGGTTGGGCATGGCCTCGCGCAAGGCGCGCAGGCGCTCCCACGGGCATTCGCCGAGAAACCGCATGGCCACGTCGAACGTCGCGCCGCCCCAGCACTCCATGGAGAACAGTTGCCCCAGGCGATGGGAATAGGCGCGCGCCACCTTCACCATGTCGTGGCTGCGCATGCGGGTGGCCAGCAGCGACTGATGGGCGTCGCGCATGGTGGTGTCGGTGATCAGCAGCTTCTCCTGCTTCAGCATCCACCGGGCCACCGCCTCCGGCCCGTCGCGGTCGAGCACGGCCTTGGCGTTGTCCGTCTCCGGCGCCGGGGCGGCATCGTGTTCCGGCACCCGGATCAGCGGCAGATGGGTGGGCTTCGGCCGACCCTCCACCTCCTTGTTGCCGTTCACCGACACGTCGGCGATGTAGGTGAGCAGCCGGAAGGCGCCGTCCTCGCGCCGGCGCACCTCGAACAGCTGAGGCGTTTCGTCGATGAACCGGGTGGTGTAGTTCATCCCGCGGAATTCGGGATGCTCCAGCAGGTTGAGCAGGAACGGGATGTTGGTGGCCACGCCGCGGATGCGGAACTCCTTCAGGGCCCGCGTCATGCGGTCGATCACTTCATCGAGCGCCGCCGCCCACACGGTGACCTTGACCAGCAGGCTGTCGTAATAGCGGGTGATGACCGCGCCGTTGTAGGCCGTGCCGCCGTCCAGCCGGATGCCGAACCCGGACGGCGAGCGATAGGCGGTGATGCGGCCGTAGTCGGGCACGAAGTTGTTGTAGGGGTCTTCGGTGGTCACCCGGCACTGAATGGCGTGGCCGTTGAGCGTGATGTGCGCCTGATCGGGCACGAAGCATTCCGCATTCTCGCCGATTTTCGCGCCCTCGGCGATGCGGATCTGGGCCTTCACGATGTCGATGCCGGTCACTTCCTCGGTGACCGTGTGCTCCACCTGAATGCGCGGATTGACCTCGATGAACCAGAACTCGCCGCTCTCGGCGTCCATCAGGAATTCCACCGTGCCGGCCAGCTGGTAGCCCGCCTTGCGCCCCAGCCGCAGCGCCGCC
>DRPD01000129.1 GCA_011374735.1 Thermopetrobacter sp. | reverse complement strand
GAACAGTTGGCGCTCTTCAGCGTCGAGACGTTCGGACAGTTCCTGATATGACCAGACGTAGAAGCGGCCTTCCTCACCCTCGCTGTCGGCGTCGAAGCTGGACGCGAAACCGGCGTTGTCGATCAGCATGTCGCGCTTGAGGAACGTGATCGTTTCCTCGATTCGCCGGCGGAACAGGGGTTCGCCGGTCAGCGCATGGGCGCGGGCCAGCACGGCGATGAGCTGGGCGTTGTCATACAGCATCTTCTCGAAATGCGGCACCAGCCAGCGCTCATCGGTGCTGTAGCGGGCGAAGCCGCCGCCCAGGTGATCGTAAATCCCGCCCTGGCTGATGTGGGTCAGGGTGGAGATGACCAGTTCCCGTTCATGGGCGCGGCCAGCGCACAGCAGCAATTCAAGCAGCGGGCACTGGGGGAATTTCGGGGCGCCGCGCAGGCCGCCCTGACGCGGGTCGAACATGTCGGCCAGGGCATAGGCGGCGCGGGCCGGGAAGTCGGGGGGCAGTTCCGTGGTGGACGCGACGGCCTTTTCGGCCAGCGCCTCGGACAGCACGCGGGCGTTGTTCAGCAGCTTGTCGCGATCGTCGCGCCACAGGCGGGCGACTTCTTCCAGCACCTGCGGGAATGATGGGCGGCCGTAACGCGGCTCGGGCGGGAAATAGGTGCCGCCCCACAGGGGCCGGCCATCGGGACTGACGAACATGGTCAGCGGCCAGCCGCCCTGCTGGCCCATCAGGTGCAGGGCCTTCATGTAATAGCGGTCGACGTCGGGGCGTTCCTCGCGGTCCACCTTGACGGAAATGAACCAGCGGTTCATCAGCTCGGCGATGCGTTCGTTCTCGAAGCTTTCGTGAGCCATGACATGGCACCAATGGCAGGCGGCGTAACCGACGGAGAGCAGAATGGGTTTGTCTTCGGTGCGGGCGCGCTCGAACGCCGCGTCGCCCCAGGGCATCCAATGCACGGGGTTGTCCTTGTGTTGCAGGAGATAGGGGCTGGTGGCGTCGTGCAGCAGGTTGCGGGTCATGAGCGCGCTCTTTTGGGCTGGTGTGGTTGATGTCAACCTTGTATGGCGCGGGTGGCCGGCGGCAAGGGGCAATTCCATGTGTCAGGGGAAAGGTGATGAGCGATCGCGCCGATGAGACGATTTTCGCGTTGTCTTCCGGGGCCGGGATGGCGGCGGTGGCGGTCATCCGAATCAGTGGCGGGCGGGCCGGTGATGCCTTGCGGGCGCTGACCGGACGCCCGCCGCCGGCGGCGCGTCAAGCAGCGTTGCGGCGCCTGCGCGATCCGGCGGATGGGACCTTGCTGGACGAGGCGCTGGTGATCCGGATGCCGGGGCCGGCCAGCTTCACCGGCGAGGATGTGGTGGAGCTGCATGTGCATGGCGGGGTTGCGACGGTGCGCCGGCTGCTGGCGGTGCTGGCGGAGATGGACGGGTTGCGGCCGGCCGCGGCTGGCGAGTTCACGCGGCGGGCCTTTCTGAACGGCCGGATGACGCTGATGGAAGTGGAGGGGCTGGCCGATCTGATCGCCGCGGAGACGGAGGCGCAGCGGCGGCTGGCGCTGGCGGCGAGCAGCGGGCGAACGACGCGGCGGGTGGAGGAATGGCGGCTGGCGCTGACGACGGTGCTGGCGGAGCTGGAGGCGATGATCGATTTCGCCGATGAGGAGGATGTGGCGGATGATGTCGATTCGCCACTGAAACGATTGCGCGTCCTGACGCGGAAGTTCGACAAGGCGCTGGGCGAGGCGGCGAAGGCGGCGCGGTTGCGCCATGGCTTGCGGGTGGTGCTGGCGGGGCCGCCCAATGCGGGCAAGTCCACCCTGCTCAATGCGCTGGCCGGGCGCGAGGCGGCGATCGTGGCGGCGCAGCCGGGCACCACGCGGGACGTGATCGAGGTGCACATGCAACTTTCCGGTTTGCCGGTGACGTTGTGCGACACGGCGGGGCTGCGCGATGCCGCACAGACCGATGATGCCATCGAACGCGTTGGACAGGACAAGGCGCGAAATCTTCTGCGAGAGGCCGACCTGGTGCTGTGGGTGGAAGCGCCGGATGTGGCGGCGCGGGACAAACCGGCGTTCGATTCGCCGTCGATCCGTCTATTGAGCAAGGCGGACCTGTTCGATTCGGATTCGTTACGGTCTTTGAGCGAACGGTATGACCTGGCCGTCTCGGCGCGCACCGGCGTGGGACTGGAGGCTTTGGAACACACGATCGGCGAGCGGCTGCGGGAACGCTTCGATGTAGTGGAGGCGCCGGTGGTCAGTCATCAGCGGCAGGTGGCGGCGTTGGGAAGGGCGCGGCGGCATGTCGATGCCGCGGCGACGGCGCTGGAACGGGGCATGCCGGCGGAAGTGGCGGCTGAGGAGGCGCGGCTGGCGGGGTTGGCGCTGGAGCGGCTGGTCGGGCGGGTGGATGTGGAAGATGTGCTGGAAGTGATCTTTTCGCGATTTTGTATTGGCAAATGATAGGATGGGCAAAGCTGTTTCACGTGAAACAGTGATTCGGATTTCCTGAATTGGTTAATGAAATATTACCCGAATATCATTCCTGAATCGGCGGATGCGGGCGACGTATGCCGCCATTTCGCGTTGTCCGATGCCGCGTGCGGGCGCCTGCGGGTGTATGTGGAGGCGTTGCGAGCCTGGCAACGGCGCATCAATCTGGTGAGCGCGCGCACCCTGCAACGGGTCTGGGTGCGGCATGTGGCCGACGCCCTGCAATTGCTGGAGCTGCTGCCGGCGCGGACGGCGCGGATCGTCGATCTGGGCAGCGGTGGTGGCGTGCCGGGGTTGGCGCTGGCACTGGCGCTGGAGGCCGGGGGGCCGGAGGTGCTGCTTGTGGAAAGCAACGCGAAGAAGTGCGCATTCCTGCGTCATGTGGTGCATAAGGCGGGGGCGCGTGCTACGATTCTGCAACGGCGAATCGAAACCCTCGATCCGGTGGCGATCGGCTGTGACGGGCAAACGGTGCTGACGGCGCGGGCCGTGGCGCCATTGCCGACGCTGCTGGGTCTGACCGAACCGCTCTTCGCCGCCGGGGCGCAGGCCTTGTGGCACAAGGGGCGCGGCTGGCGGGCGGAGGTCGAGGCGGCGCAGGCGGCGTGGAGACTTCAATGGCGCTCCCATCGTTCGGTGACGGAGCGTGAGGCGGTGATCCTGCAAATCACGGATGCTCGACATGTCTGATTCGGGAATGCGCATTCTGGCGGTGGCCAATCAGAAGGGCGGGGTGGGCAAGACCACCACCACCATCAATCTGGGCACGGCGCTGGCGGCGGTGGGCGAGCGGGTGCTGATTATCGACAATGACCCTCAGGGCAACGCCACCACCGGCATGGGATTGGAGCGTGGCGGGCCGGGGCGCTCCACCTATGAGGTGCTGATCGGCACGGCGGCGTTGGCGGAGGTCGTCGTCAATACCCACATTCCGGGGCTCGACTGCGTGCCGTCGTCGATGGATCTGCTGGGCGCGGAACTGGAGCTGGCGGAGATGGACAACAAGACCCACCGGCTGCGCGAGGCGCTGCGGATGCTGGGGGAACGGCACGACTACACCTATGTGCTGATCGATTGCCCGCCGTCGCTCAATCTGTTGACCATCAACGCGCTGGCGGCGGCGGATGCGGTGCTGGTGCCGTTGCAATGCGAGTATTACGCGCTGGAGGGCCTGTCGCAGCTGCTGAAGACGGTGGAGCGGGTGCGCGGGGCGCTCAATCCGCGGCTGTCCATCCAGGGCGTGGTGCTGACCATGTATGACCGGCGCAATTCGCTGTCGTCGCAGGTGGCGGACGACGTGCGCGAGGTGCTGGGCGACGTGGTCTACGAGACGATCATCCCGCGCAACGTGCGGGTTTCGGAAGCGCCGTCGCATGGTCAGCCGGTGCTGCTCTATGACAGCCGGTGCGCCGGGTCTCAGGCCTACATTCGGCTGGCCTCGGAAATCATCCGCCGCGAGCGGGATTTGCAGACGGCCTGAAAACCGGCAATCAACAGGATCGG
>DRPD01000128.1 GCA_011374735.1 Thermopetrobacter sp. | reverse complement strand
CGGCGTCAGCCATGCCGTCAGCACGCCCTGGCGGCCCGGCCTGCCGGTCTGGCAAGGCCGCATCGATGGCATGCCCGTGGCCTGCCATGTGCAGCGCGAAGGGATCGGCTGGCGGCTGATGCATCGCGGCGTGGAGCGTTCCGTGCTGCCGCTCACTGAACGCCAGGCGCAACTGGCCGAACTGATGCCGCCGCCGGCGTTGGCCGACACCAGCCGCCGGCTCATCAGCCCGATGCCGGGCCGCGTGCTGTCCGTGGTGGTGGAACAAGGCCGCGCCGTGAAGGCCGGCGAACCGCTGTGCGTGGTGGAGGCGATGAAGATGGAGAACATCCTGCGCGCCGAACGTGACGCCATCGTCGCCGCCGTGCATGTCGCCCCCGGCGATCTGGTGGCCGCCGATCAGACGCTGATGGAATTCGCCGCGCCCGACGATGCCTGAGACGAACGCCGACACCCGGTGCCTGACCGCCCGCATCCACGGCCGCGTGCAAGGCGTGTTCTATCGCGCCTGGACACGGGAGACGGCGCGCCGCCTCGGCCTCGCCGGCTGGGTGCGCAACCGCCGCGACGGCTCCGTGGAGGCGCTGTGGTGCGGCCCGCGCCAGGCGGTGGAAGAGATGCTGCGCCTGGCCCGCGCCGGTCCGCCGGCGGCGCATGTCACCCGCATCGACACCACGCCGGCCGGCGCTCCAAGCGACGACGGCTTCCACATCCGGCCCACCGTGTGAGTCCAATAAAGAAGGCCGGCGCCCTTGCGAAAAGCGCCGGCCTCCGAATGCCGCCTGCCGCGGGATCAGTAGTGGACGCGCACCTTCTTGCGGTGGCAGTGATAGCGGCCGTAAGTGACCCGCTTCTTCCAGTAATGACCGTTCCAATAACGCTTCACGTAACGGTGCCGGTGGCAAACCTTGCGCCACACATAGCGGT
The DNA here is from genome assembly GCA_011374735.1 of Thermopetrobacter sp. Taxonomy (GTDB): domain Bacteria; phylum Pseudomonadota; class Alphaproteobacteria; order Rhizobiales; family Aestuariivirgaceae; genus Thermopetrobacter. The sequence continues at coordinate 1,044 of DRPD01000128.1, read as the reverse complement.
AGCGCGGCGCCACATACACCTTCACCCCGGGGCTGTAATAGCCACCACCGTAACTGCCCACCGGCAGCACACCCGGCGCCGCCGCGCCGAGCGCCGCCGGAGCCTGCATGGAAGCCGGAGCGGCCGAGGCCGCGCCAGCACCGGCGCCGATCGTCAGCGCCACCGCCATCAGAATTTTCGTCGTTATGTTCTTCATGTCTTCCTCCGTTGTCGTGAACCCGCGGGAACCCTGAACAGGCTTGTGCGGGCAGGTTGCGCCCCTCTCCGGGCTGATAGGCTCCCACCATGCTCATGCCTGAAAAGTCCAACGGCTCACGCAATGGAGTTTCAAGACAGCGGCACGACAGAGACCTGTCATCACATTAAGTTAAACACACTAACTAAATGGAAGCCAGGGTTTTGTCGACGGTATTCTCATCTCCTCTACTTGCCCCTTGGTCACCCTGCCCCCGGAAAAACCCCCGCGTGGGAGGGGAAACCACGCGGGGGCCGGGCTCGCGGACCTTTGCGGGTTCGGGGGGCGGCCGCCGTCGCGGGAGCGTCATGGCGGCCGGTAAGGTCCGCTGGGGGGTCGCCTCTTCACCAACGCCGATGGGGGCGGCAGAACCGCACCGTGCGGCATTTCTTCACATAGACCTTGCGCCATACCCAGCGCCGGCGCCGCTCGCTCCACACCTTCAGCCGGCGCGGCACGAAGCGGCAAGCGCGCCGCCAGCCACACCGCGCGCGCGGCACCGGGCGCGGCCAGAAGAACGGATCGTCAAACCGCCAGAAGAACGGGTCGCGATGGAACGGAGGGCGCGGACGATGCGGGCGCAGCGGTTGAGTCGGCCACAACGGATGCCCGGGATGAATGCCCGCCTTGCCGCTGCCCTGGGGCGCGGCCTGCGCCGCCGCGGACATCAATGTTCCGGCGCCCGCGGCAACGGCGGCGGCGGTGATGATGGAAAGAAACATCCGGCGAAGCATGGCTCGTTCCTCCCTCATGATCGATGAATTCATGACCCGATCATGCCTCCGCCAGCGCGAACGCCACCTGAGGGG
>DRPD01000127.1 GCA_011374735.1 Thermopetrobacter sp. | reverse complement strand
GCTCAACATCTCGATGCGCTCTCTACCCCGGATTTTCTCGTCACCCCGGCCACCTTTTAGTTACCCCGGCCACCTTTTAGTCACCCCGGCGAAAGCCGGGGTCTCAGACCACAGGCGCATGAGCCCAAGGCACGAGATTCCGGCTTGCGCCGGAATGACGCGTCAGGCGTCAAGTTCTTTGCCCGTCATACCCGGCCTTGTGCCGGGTATCCAGAGCCACTTGTTGCGCCGCGCGCGCCATCCCAGCCGGGCGGCTCAGCGCCTTGACAAGGCCAGCCAGGCGCAGCGCTCACGATGCGCCGTCCCCCACCGGCGCGGCGTCATCTCCTGAGGGTTCTTCGCCGTCCTCCTCCATCTCCGAGATGCGTTCGGCGGAGACGACCTTTTCGCCTTCCGCCGTGCGGAAGACGATGACGCCTTGGGTGTTGCGCCCGGCGATGCGGATGTCCTCGACGGGGGTGCGGATGAGCTGGCCGCCGTCGGTGACCAGCATGATCTGATCGTCGTCGGCCACCGGGAAGGCGGCCACCAGCCGGCCGTTGCGTTCGTTCACCACCATGGCCACGATGCCCTTGCCGCCGCGCTTCGTGGTGCGGAACTCGTGGCTGGAGGCGCGCTTGCCATAGCCCTTCTCGGACAGGGTGAGGATGAGCTGTTCGGCGGCGGCGATTTCCATGTAGCGCGCGGTGTCCATCTCGCCGTCTATCTTCTCGCTCTCGGCGCGCTTCATCTTCAGATAGGCGTCGCGCTCCTCCGGCGCGATCTCGAAGTGCTTGAGCACGCTCATGGAGATCACCTCGTCACCCGCCGCCAGATCGATGCCGCGCACGCCCACCGAATTGCGCCCGGCGAACACCCGCACTTCCGGCACCGGAAAGCGGATGGCCTGGCCGGCCGCGGTGGTCAGCAGGATGTCGTCGTCCTCGGTGCAGATGGCGACGTCGAGAATGGCGTCGCCTTCGGCCAGCTTCATGGCGATCTTGCCGTTGGCCTTGATGCCGGTGAAATCGCTCAGGCGGTTGCGCCGCACGGTGCCGGAGCGGGTGGCGAACATCACGTCCAGTTCGCCCCATGTTTCCTCGTCTTCGGGCAGCGGCAGCACGGAGGTGATGCGCTCGCCTTCGGCCAGCGGCAGCAGGTTGATGAGCGCCTTGCCGCGCGCCTGCGGGGCGGCCTGTGGCAGCTTCCAGACCTTCAGCTGATAGGCCATGCCGCGCGAGGAGAAGAACACGATGGGGGTGTGGGTGCTGGCCACGAACAGCCGCGCCACGAAGTCCTCTTCCTTGGTCTTCATGCCGGCGCGGCCCTTGCCGCCGCGCTTCTGGGCGCGATAGACATTGAGCGGCACGCGCTTGATGTAGCCGGCGTGCGAGACGGTGACCACCATGTCCTCGCGCGCGATCAGGTCTTCGTCGTCCACGTCCGCCGCGTGATCGGCGATCTCGGTGCGCCGCTCGTCGGCGAATTTCTGCGCCACCTCGTCCAGCTCGGCGACGATGATCTGAAGCACCTTGTCGCGGGAGCGCAGGATGGCCAGATAGTCGGCGATCTCCTCGGCCAGTTCCTTCAGCTGGTTGCCGATCTCGTCGCGGCCCAAGGCGGTCAGGCGGTGCAGGCGCAGCTCCAGAATGGCCTTGGCCTGCACCTCGGTAAGGCGGCAGGTGCCGTCATCATTGATCACCACCCGCGGATCGTCGATCAGCCGGATGTAGCCCAGCATGTCCTTCGCCGGCCAGTCGCGGGCCATGAGCTGTTCGCGGGCCGCGGCCGGGTTGGGCGCGGCGCGGATCAGCCGGATCACCTCGTCGATGTTGGCCACGGCGATGGCCAGCCCGACCAGCACATGGGCGCGGTCGCGGGCTTTCATCAGCAGGAAGCGGGTGCGGCGCGTCACCACCTCCTCGCGGAAGCTGACGAAGGCTTCCAGCAGCTGCTTGAGGTTGAGAAGCTCCGGCCTGCCGCCGCTCAGCGCCACGTTGTTGATGCCGAAGGTGGTCTGTAGCGGCGAGTATTTGTAGAGCTGGTTGAGCACCACGTCGGCGACGGCTTCCCTTTTCAGCTCGATGACCACGCGCATGCCGTGGCGGTCGGATTCGTCGCGGATGTCGGCGATGCCCTCGATGCGCTTGTCGCGCACCAGGTCGGCGATCTTCTCGATCATCGCCGCCTTGTTCACCTGATAGGGGATTTCGCTGACGATCAGCGCCTCGCGCCCCTTTCGCACCTCTTCGGTGGTCACGCGGCCGCGGATGACGACGGAGCCGCGGCCTTCGGTATAGGCCGAACGGATGCCGGCCCGGCCGAGGATGATGCCACCGGTGGGAAAATCGGGG
>DRPD01000126.1 GCA_011374735.1 Thermopetrobacter sp. | reverse complement strand
CTCGCGCCGCTCGCGCGCCGCCACCCGGTGCAGCAGCAGATGGCCAAAGGCGTTCACCTCCGCCGCCCAGCCCGGCTCCACCACGATGGTGGCGTTGGGATCGACGATCAACGCCAGGCCGGCCACCCGCTGGCCGTGGCGCAGCGTCTGGCGGTCGAACACCGCCACAGAGCGCCACCCGCCCTCCACGTAGACCGGCGCATGATCGATCGCTTGCGGCGGCTCCGTGGCCCGCTCCTGCTCCGGCTCCGCCGCCTGGCGCCCGCCGCCTTCGGCTTCCGCCACCAGCGCCTCGATGACGAGCCCCTTTTCCGGCTGGATGAACCCGAAGCGCCGATGGTGCGCGGCTTCGAAGGCGGCGCGCAGAGCCGCCGCGTCTTCGGCCAGCGCCACCTCCAGCGCCGTGTCGGTGCCGGCATAGCGCACCAAGGCGCGCCGGCGCATCCGCAGCGCGTCGCGCCGCACCCCTTGCGCCGCCAGCTCCTCCACCGCTTGCGCCGCCAGTTCGTCGGCCAGGGCCCGCGCCGCCTTCATGCCCTCGGCGTCAAGCGCCCGTTCCAGCGCCTGCGTGCGCACGGCGCGCAAGTCAGCCAGCCCCATGCCATAGGCCGAGAGCACCCCGGCCAGGGGATGGATCAGCACCTTGGCGATGCCCAGCACGTCGGCGATGCGGCAGGCGAACTGCGCCCCCGCCCCGCCGAAGCAGTTGAGGACGTATTCGGTAACGTCGCGGCCCTTCTCGATGGAAATCTTCTTGATGGCGCCCGCCATGTTCTGTGTGGCGATGCGCAGGAAACCCTCCGCCACCTGTTCCGGCGTGCGCCCGTCGCCGATGTCCGCCGCGATGCGTTCGAACGCGGCGCGCACCGCCGCCACGTCGAGCGGCTGATCGCCATCAGGACCGAACACGGCCGGAAACCAGCGCGGGTTGATGCGGCCCAGCAGCACGTTGGCGTCGGTCAGCGCCAGCGGCCCGCCGCGCCGGTAGCACACCGGGCCGGGGTCGGCCCCGGCCGATTGCGGCCCCACCTGGAAGCGCCCGCCCTCGTGCTTGAGGATGGAGCCGCCGCCCGCCGCCACGGTATGAATGGCCAGCATCGGCGCGCGCATGCGCACGCCGGCCACCTCCGTTTCGAACTCCCGTTCGAACTGGCCGTCATAGTGGGCCACGTCGGTGGAGGTGCCGCCCATGTCGAAGCCGATCACCTTGTCGAACCCGGCCAGTTTCGCCGTCTCCACCATGCCCACCACGCCGCCGGCCGGGCCGGAGAGAATGGCGTCCTTGCCGGCGAAGCGATCGGCCGCCGTCAGGCCGCCCGATGACATCATGAACAGCAGCCGCGTCTCGCCCAGTGCGTCCGCCACCCTGTTCACGTAGCGGCGCAGCGTGGGGGTCAGATAGGCGTCCACCACGGTCGTGTCGGCGCGCGGCACCAGCCGCATCAGGGGCGACACCTCATGCGACACCGACACCTGCGCAAAGCCCATCGCGCGGGCCAGCGCCGCCACCTGCCGTTCATGGGCCGGGTGGCGGTAGCCGTGGGCGAAGACGATGGCCAGCGCCTCGATGCCGTCGGCCCTCAACGCCCGCAGTTGCCCTTCCACCGCCTCCATGTCCGGCGCGCGCAAGACCCGGCCGTCGGCCGTCACTCGCTCGTCGATCTCCACCACGCGATCGAACAGCAGCTCCGGCTTGCGGATATCGAGCGCGAACAGGTCGGGCCGGGCCTGGGTGCCGATGGCCGGCAGGTCGGCGAAGCCTCCGGTGATGAGCAGCGCCACCGGCTCGCCGGTGCGCTCCAGCAGCGCGTTGGTGGCCACCGTGGGGCCCATCTTCACCTCGGCGATGACACCGCGCGGAAGGGGCGCATCGCCGGACAGGCCCAGGAACCGCCGGATGCCGGCGATGGCCGCGTCGTCATACTGGTCGGGGTTTTCGCTGAGCAGCTTCAGGGCGTGCAGCGCGCCGGAAGGGTCGCGCGCCACGATGTCCGTGAACGTCCCGCCCCGGTCGATCCAGAACCGCCATGTGCCGTCGTCGTCCGTCATCGCCCCGTCCGTCTTTGTAAGTGCATCGCGCATCCCCGTTCGACCAATTGATGAACCATGACGGAGAAATTTCGTCAACAAAATATGGACAATTTCACCTTAAGGAGTATGATGAGGAAAAACGAGGGGGCGAAGCCGCATTCCGACAACGAGGGAGGATCGACACCATGCACATGCGCGCCAAATTCACCATCGCCGCGGTGGCCACCGCGGCCATGATCGGCGCGGCGCAGGCCGCGTCGTGGGACATGCCCACGCCCTATGGCGACAAGACCTTCCACACCGTCAACATCCGCGCCTTCGCCGAGGACGTGAAGAAGGCCAGCGGTGGCAAGCTGGTCATCAACGTCCATTCCGCCGGCTCGCTCATCAAGCATCCGGAGATCAAGAACGCGGTGCGCCGCGGCCTGGTGCCGATCGGCGAGGTGCTGATGTCGCGCCTGTCCAACGAAGATCCGGTGTTCGCGGTCGACTCCATCCCCTTCCTGGCCACCAACTACGACGCCGCGAAGAAGCTGTGGGCCGCCTCGCGCCCGGTGATCGAGAAGAAGCTGGCCGCCCAGGGGCTGAAGCTGCTCTACGCCGTGCCGTGGCCGCCGCAGGGCATCTACGCGAAGAAGGAGCTGAAAAGCCTGGCCGACATGAAGGGCCTGAAGATGCGCGCCTACAACGCGGCCACGGAAACCCTGGCCAAGCTGGCCGGCGCGGTGCCCACCCAGGTGGAGGCGCCGGACATTCCCACCGCCTTCTCCACCGGCCGGGTGGAAGCGATGATCACCTCGCCCTCCACCGGCGCCAATTCCAAGGCCTGGGACTTCGTGACGTTCTTCCACCACACTCAAGCCTGGCTGCCGAAGAACATGGTGGTGGTCAACGCCAAGGCCTTCGCCAAGCTGCCCGATGACGTGCAAAAGGCGGTGCTGGCGGCGGCCAAAAAGGCGGAAGAGCGCGGCTGGCAGATGTCGATGAAGGAAACGGCGGACAAGATCGCCGTGCTGAAGGCAAACGGCATGACCATCGTCACGCCGACGGCGGAGCTGATGAACGGCCTGAAGGAGATCGGCAAGAAAATGACCGCCGAGTGGGCCGCCAAGGCCGGGGCCGACGGCAAGGCCATCCTCGACGCCTATCAGAAGTGATTCCGACCGGCCGGGCGGCACGCCACCGCCCGGTCGCTCTTTCTCAGCACGGGGCCGTCCATGCGCCGGTTTCTCGACCGCCTCTATCAGCTCTCCGGTTATGCCGCGGCCGGTTTTCTGGTGCTCATCTGCCTCACCGTCGCCACCCAGGTGACGTTCCGCCTCATCGACGCCATCGCCTTCCGGCTGACTGGTGAACGCTACGGCCTGCTGGTGCCCTCCGCGGCGGAGTTCTCCGGCTTCTTTCTGGCTGCCGCGTCGTTTCTGGCCCTGGCCCACACGCTCCGCCATGGCGAGCACATCCGCGTCAATCTGCTGCTGCGCAACCTGAATGGCAGGGCGCGGCGTGCCGTGGAACTGTCCGCCGGCGCCGTCGGGCTGCTCATCAGCGGCTTCTTCAGCTGGCACACGTTGCTGATGGTCATCGACTCCTGGCAGTTCGGCGAGGTGTCCTTCGGCATCGTGCCGGTGCCGCTATGGATCCCGCAAGCGGCGATGCTGGCCGGTTTGGTCATCCTCACCATCGCCTTCGCCGACGGCTTCATCGCCATTCTGCGCGGCCGCACGCCCCTCTGGGCCGACGGAGAGGCGTGATGGAAACCCTCCTGCCGGGCCTGATCCTCGCCGTGTTGCTGTTCGTCCTGCTGGGCGCCGGGGTGTGGGTGGCCGTCGCCCTGATTGCCGTCGGCGTGGCCGGCATCGCCCTGTTCACTTCCGCGCCGGTCGGTCAGGCCATGGCCACCACCATCTGGGGCGCTTCCAATTCCTGGGCCCTGGCCGCCCTGCCGATGTTCATCTGGATGGGCGAAATCCTGTTCCGCACCCGGCTGGCGGAAGACATGTTCGCCGGACTGGCGCCGTGGCTGGCCCGCGTTCCCGGCCGCCTGTTGCATGTCAACGTGCTGGGCTGCGCCATCTTCGCCGCCGTCTCCGGCTCCTCCGCCGCCACCGCCGCCACCATCGGCCGCATGAGCATCCCGGAGCTCGACAAGCGCGGCTACGATCCGCGTATGAGCATCGGCACGCTGGCCGGCTCCGGCACCCTGGGGCTGCTCATACCGCCGTCGATCATCCTCATCGTCTATGGCGTCGCCACCGATCAATCCATCGCCCGGCTGTTCATCGCCGGCATCCTGCCGGGCCTGGTGCTGGTGGCGCTGTTCATGGGCTACATCGTGCTGTGGGCGCTGCTGCACCCCGCCGCCATCCCGCGCGAGGAGGAACGTTACAGCTGGCGGCAGCGGTTCAGGGCGCTCGGGCACCTGGCCCCGGTGGTGCTGCTCATCGCCGCCATCATCGGCAGCATCTACGCCGGGCTGGCCTCGCCGACGGAGGCCGCCGCGCTGGGCGTCGTCTTCGCGCTGGCGCTGTCGTGGGCGTCGGGCAGCCTGTCGAAGGACAGCTTCATGACGGCGCTGATGGGCGCGGTGCGCACCTCGGCGATGATCGCCTTCATCCTCGCCGGCGCCGCCTTTCTCACCGTGGCCATGGGCTTCACCGGCATTCCCCGCCAGCTGGCCGCCTTCATCGGCGACCTCGGGTTGAGCCCCCATGCCCTGATCGCCGCGCTCACCGTGTTCTTCATCATCATGGGCTTCTTTCTCGACGGCATTTCCGTGGTGGTGCTGACCACTTCGGTGATCATCCCCATGGTGGAGCAGGCCGGGCTGGATCTCGTCTGGTTCGGCATCTATCTGGTGCTGGTGGTGGAAATGGCCCAGATCACCCCGCCGGTGGGCTTCAACCTGTTCGTGCTGCAAGGGCTGACCGGGCGCGACATCCTGTTCATCACCCGCGCCGCCCTGCCCTTCTTCCTGCTGCTGGTGATCGCCGTGGTCATCATCGTCGCCTTCCCCGGCCTCGCCACCTGGTTGCCGCAGCGCATGGCCGGATTCTGAGAAAGGACGCAATCATGAACGACAAGACTTCCCCGCTCGGCCCCATCGTCTCCTCGGCCCATCTGGCGAGCGGCGCCTCGCCGGCCCTGTCGGAGCTGGAGTTCGGCATGATTCTGGCCTTTCACGCCTTCGAACGCTGGATGGTGCGCTGCATGGCGGCCGCCGGGCAGCCGGGCCTCGGGCCCTTGGACGTGCTGGTGCTGCATGCGGT
>DRPD01000125.1 GCA_011374735.1 Thermopetrobacter sp. | reverse complement strand
GCAGCTGCCGGCTGAGGAAGCCGAGCGCCGGGTTGGGCCAGGCGGAGTAGAGGTACTCGATCAGCGCGTTCGGCAGGGCGAGCAGCGAGGAGGCGAAGATCACCGGGATCACGCCGCCGGTGTTGACCTTCAGCGGCAGATGCGAACTGTCGCCGGCGAACATCTTGTTGCCCTTCTGGCGCTTCGGATACTGGATGATGATGCGCCGCGCACCACGCTCCATGAACACGATGAAGGCGGTCACCAGCAGCGCCATGACGATGATGCCGATGATGGCGAAGGCCGACAGTTGGCCGGTGCGCCCCAGCTCGAACAATTGGGCGATGGCCGACGGCAGCCCGGCCACGATGCCGGCGAAGATGATCAGCGAGATGCCGTTGCCGACCCCGCGCTGGGTGATCTGTTCGCCCAGCCACATCAGCAGCACCGTGCCGCCGGTCAGGATGATGACCGTGGAGAAGCGGAAGAACCAGCCCGGATCGGTGACCACGTTGCCCTGCGATTCCAGCCCCACGGCGATGCCATAGGCCTGCATGGCGGCCAGGATCACCGTCCCGTAGCGGGTATACTGGTTGATCTTCATCTGCCCCTGCTGGCCTTCCTTCTTCAGCTGCTGCAGATGGGGCGAGACGGTGGTCATCAGCTGGATGATGATGGCCGCGGAGATGTAGGGCATGATGTTGAGCGCGAAGATGGCCATGCGGCCCAGCGCCCCGCCGGCCATGGCGTTCACCCAGCCGAGGATGCCCGTGGACTGCTGCTGCACCAGCCGCGACAGCTCCAGCGCGTCGATGCCGGGAATGGGGATGAACGTGCCCAGACGATAGGCGATGAGGATGCCCAGCGTGAACCAGATGCGCTTCTTCAGCTCCTCCGCCTTCGCCAGGGCCGAGAAGTTGATGTTGGCCGCCAGTTGTTCCGCCGCCGATGCCATCGGTTCTCCCGCCGCCCACGCCGGGGCGGCTCATGTTGCGGTTGCGCTCAAGCCTCGCCGCCGGCCTTGCCCTTGCCCTTGCGCTCGCGGTTCGGCACATGGGTCATCTCGACGCTGCCGCCGGCCTTCTCGATGGCCGCCACGGCGGCCGCGGAGGCATGGGCCACCTTCAGTTGCACCTTGCTCTTCAGCTCGCCGTTGGCCAGCAGGCGGATACCCTGCTTCGCGCGGCGCACCGCGCCGGCTTCCACCAGCGCCGCCTCGTCGATGAGCTTGCCCGCATCCAGCTTCTTCGCGTCGATCAGCTCCTGAATGCGGCCCAGCGACAGCTCCGCGAAACGCTTCGGCGCGTGCAGCCGGAAGCCGCGCTTCGGCAGCCGGCGGTAGATGGCGGTCTGGCCGCCCTCGAAGCCCTTCAGGGCCACGCCGGAGCGCGACTTCTGACCCTTGTGGCCGCGCCCCGCGGTCTTGCCCAGGCCGGAGCCGATGCCGCGGCCGACGCGCTTGCGCGGCTTCTTCGCGCCGGCGGCGTTGGTCAGTTCGTTCAGACGCATGGGGTCGTTCTCCCGATTCCGTTTACGTGGCGCGGCAAGCGGCCCGCGCCCCGCGATCTCATTCCTCGACGATGCGCACCAGATGGCTCACCTTGCGGATCATGCCGCGCACTTCCGGCGTGTCCTTCAAGGTGCGGCGCCGATGCATCTTGTTCAGCCCCAGTCCAATCAGCGTCGCGCGCTGGTCGCGCGGGCGGCGGATGGGGCTTCCGATCTGTTCGATGGTGATGGTCTTGTCAGCCATGGCCCTTGTCCCTCACCTCAACCGTCTTCCAGGCGGCGCACGGCCAGCACTTCCGACACCTTCTTGCCGCGCCTCGCCGCCACCCGGCGCGGGTTTTCCGCCTTCGACAGCGCGTTGAAGGTGGCCCGCACCATGTTGTAGGGGTTCGACGAGCCGATCGACTTGGCCACCACGTCGGCCACGCCCAGCGCCTCGAACACGGCGCGCATCGGCCCGCCGGCGATGATGCCGGTGCCCGGCGGGGCGGAGCGGATCACCACCTTGCCGGCGTCGTGCTTGCCGGTCACGTCGTGATGCAGGGTGCGCCCCTCGCGCAGCGGCACCCGGATCATGTTGTGCTTCGCCGCGTCGGTGGCCTTGCGGATCGCTTCGGGCACCTCGCGCGCCTTGCCGTGGCCGAACCCGACGCGCCCCTTCTGGTCGCCGATCACCACCAGCGCCGCGAAGCCGAAGCGCCGGCCGCCCTTGACCACCTTGGCCACCCGGTTGATGTGCACCAGGCGGTCGATCATCTCGTTGTCGCGATCATCGCGATCGCGGGTATTGCGTCCGTCTCTCGCCATCAGAATTCAAGGCCTCCCTCACGCGCGCCCTCGGCCAGCGCCTTCACGCGGCCATGATAGAGATATCCGCCGCGGTCGAACACCACCTGCGACACCCCGGCCTTCTTCGCCCGCGTGGCGATCAGCTTGCCCACTTCCGCCGCCGCGCTCACGTCGCCGGTGCTCTTCAGCTTGCCGCGCAGGTCGGGATCGACGGTGGACGCGGCGGCCAGGGTGCGGCCCTTCGCGTCGTCGATCACCTGCGCGTAGATATGCTTGTGCGAACGGAACACGCTCAGGCGCGGGCGGCCGCCGGCGCGCGCCTTCAGCCTGCGCCGCACCCTGAGCTTGCGTCTTTGTTTCACACCCGGTTTGCCGGCCATGATCGTTCAACCTCGCTGTTCACCGCCACCCACCCGTCGCGGCCGGGCGGCGCGTCATCACTTCTTCTTGCCTTCCTTGCGGAAGATGTATTCGTCCTCGTAGCGGATGCCCTTGCCCTTGTAGGGCTCCGGCTTGCGCCATTCGCGGATTTCCGCCGCCACCTGCCCGACCTTCTGCTTGTCGATGCCCGACACGATGATCTCCGTCGGCTGCGGCACCTGCACCTCGATGCCCTCGGGCACCTCGTAGACCACATCGTGGCTGTAGCCCAGATTGAGCTTGACGTTGCGGCCCTGCATCTGGGCGCGATAGCCCACGCCGGTGATCAGCAGCTTCTTCGAGAAGCCCTCGGTGACGCCGGTGATCATATTGGCGATGATGGTGCGCGTCATGCCCCAGGCGGAGCGCGCCGGCTTGCTCTGATTGACCGGCTTGACCACCACCTCGTTGTCCGCGACGGACACCTCCACCAGATCGACGGTGGCCGCCTCCAGCTCGCCCTTCGGCCCCTTCACGGACACGCCGCCGTCGTTCACCGTGACGGTCACGCCCGCCGGGATCGGCACCGGTTTCTTGCCTATGCGCGACATCGGTTTCTTCCCTTCAGAATACCCTGCAGATGACTTCGCCGCCGACGTTGGCCTCGCGCGCCTTGGCGTCGCTCATCACGCCCTTCGACGTGGAGAGGATGGCGATGCCCAGCCCGTTGTAGACCACCGGCATGTCGGCCACCGACGTATAGACCCGGCGCCCGGGTTTCGACACCCGCGTGATCTCGCGGATCACCGGCGCGCCGTCGTAATATTTCAGTTCCACCTCGATTTCCGCCTTGCCACCGTCGTATTCGGTGGTGGTGAAGCCGCGGATGAAGCCCTCATCGGCCAGCACCTGCAACACCCGCTCGCGCATCCGCGAGGCCGGCATCCGCACCTTGCTCTTGCCGCGCGCATGGGCGTTGCGGATGCGGGTCAGCATGTCGCCGATGGGATCCGTCATGGTCATCGTTCACACTCTCCTTCAAAAACACGCCGTGACATCTT
>DRPD01000124.1 GCA_011374735.1 Thermopetrobacter sp. | reverse complement strand
CGATGGTGTTGCCAATGACCCGCGCCGGCCCGGCGCCTCGCGTCAGCGAGACGATGATGCCGGTGCGGCAGCGGCGCAGGGTGTTGGCGCGGGCCGTCACGTCGTCGAGATAGCGGCCCCAGCCCAGCATCAGGCCGCAGGTGGCGGCGTCCTCCACCAGGTTGCCGGCGATCACGGCGTCGGCTTCCGCGGCGATGCCGTAGCCCAGCAGATCGACGGAGCGGATGCGCGGGGCGATGTCGCGGATGACGTTGCCCTCGATGAGCGCGCCGCGCCCGCCGTGGTCGAGGTTGGTGGCGGCGATGCCGGCGGAGGCGCGGCTGATGCGGTTGTGGCGCACCACTACGTCGCGAAAGCCGAACTCGACGAAAATGGCCACCTCGCCCAGATCGGCGCAGGTGTTGGCGGCGATGAGGCACTCGTCGCCGGCGTTGTCGCGAATGGCCGAATAGGCGCAATGGGTGATGCGGTTGCCCTGCACCCGCACGCCGGCGGCGCGGAACACGCTCACCCCGTTGCCATAGGGGCCGTCGCCGCCCAAGTCGGCGCGTATCCGCTCGATGCGGTTGGCGATGACCGCCGCGCCGTCGAAGCGCCTGGCCGACTGCCAGATCATGACGCCGTTGGCGGCGCAATCGGCGATGGCGTTGCCGCGCACGTGCAGGCGCTGGCCGTCGAGGGAGACGATGGCGGCGTGTCCGGCGTGGCGGAAGCGGCTGGTTTCGATGCGCCCGGTGCAGCCGCGCAGGAAGAGCTGGTTGCCGGCCCCGCCGATGAAGGCGCAATCGGTGATGGCGGCCCGGGCCACGCCGGCGAGACGCACCACGCCCGATTCCTCGCCGCCTTCGACGACACCGCGCCCATCGACAATGACGCCGCTCATGGATGCCGGGCCGCCCTCCACCATCATGAGGAAGCGGCTGCCCGGCCGGGCGGCCAGCACCGCGCCGGGCGCGCCGAGGAGGCGCAACGGGCCAGACCAGCGCAGCTCACGCACCGCGATGGCACCGGTTGGCAGGCGCAGCACGGCGCCTCGTTTCGCGGCGATGGCCAGGGCGCGGCGCAAGTGGGCGGTCTGATCCTTTCGCGGGTGCGGGCGCAGGCCAAGGGCGCGCGCGTCGATCACCCGGCGCGCTTGCGCCGCCGCCGGGGCGCTCAGGGTGGCCAGCAGCCCGGCCACGACGGCGCGGCGGGTGAGGAGCGGCGCGATATGCCGGTCTTTTCTCGACATGCTTGCCGACATGCTTGCCAAACTTGCAAGAGTTGTTCCATGATGCCTCCCAACGATGCGTCAAGAACATCGGATGATCGGCGACGGCTTTCAACGGGAGGAACGCCATGCTGAGAATGTGTCTCGTGTGCTATGTCATGGCCGGCGCGGTGCTGGCCGGGGTCATGCTCACCGCGGCGCTGGTGCTGCGATTGGACACCCAGGCCATGCTATGGATGGTGGCGGCCGGGGCGCTGCTGGGCATTCCGGTGGCCGTCTATTCGGCCAAGCAGGTGGAGAAGGCGGCCGGCCGCAAGCTGTGAGCGGGTGCGACACCGTGGCCGCCATGACCTGACATGGATCAAGGAAAGCGGGGCTGATCCCGATCATCCTGTCTTCCGTCAAGGAGGTTTGCCCGAAGGGAGGACAGGGATGCTCAAGCTGTTTCTGCTCGCGTATATCATGGCCAGCGTGACCTTCGCGGGGGCGTTGATGACGGCGGCGCTGGCCATGCGGCTGGACAATACGACGATGCTGCTCATGACCGCCCTCGGCTTCCTGCTGGCCGTGCCGGCGGCGTGGTATGCGGCGAAGCAGATCGCGGCCATTTCTGGCAACAAGGTGTGATCCGCCGGCCGGCGATGTGCTATCTTCCCTTGGCCATCGAGGGAGAAAGTCATCATGCCTGCGCCGGTCATCGTGCATACCGTCATCGACAGTCCCGTCGGGCCGCTCATGCTGGGGGCGGTGGGTGATGCGCTGTGTCTGTGCGGCTTCGCCGATCATGCCAACAGCGCGCCGCGCAGCCTGGCGCGGCTTCGCAAGCTCACCGGCCTGCCGGCGCACGAGGGCGCATCCGCGGTGCTGGAAGAGGCGGCGCGGCAGCTGAGGGACTATTTCGCCGGTCGGAGCAAGCGGTTCGACCTGCCGCTGAAACCGATCGGCACGGACTTTCAGCAGCGCACCTGGCGGGCCTTGCAAACCATCCCCCACGGCGAAACCATCAGCTACCGGCAACTGGCCGAACGCATCGGCCACCCCCGGGCCACGCGGGCGGCGGGGCTGGCCAACGGGGCCAATCCGCTGGCCGTCATCATCCCCTGCCACCGGGTGATCGCGGCGGATGGATCGCTGGGCGGCTTCGGGGCCGGGCCGGCCGTGAAACGGCGCCTGCTGGCCCTGGAAGGGGTGCTGGTTTCCTGACATGCCTCATGGCATCATGCGCCGCCGCCGCCGGATGCTGGCGGCGCGCAACGCATGGATGAACATCGAGGGAGCGGCGGCCATGTCCCCCATTCTCACCGCCGGCGGCGGCATCGCCGGGCTGGCCACGGCCATCGCCCTGGCCAATGGCGGGCGCGACGTGCTGGTGCTGGAGCAGGCGGCGGCCTTCGAGGAAGTGGGCGCCGGCATCCAGATGGGGCCGAACGGACGGCGGGCGCTCGAGGCGCTGGGCGCCTGGGAGGCGCTGGCGGAGAAGGTGGTGTATCCGCAGGCCATCCGCATCCGCAAGGCGGCCAGCGGCAAGGAGCTGGCGCGGGTGCCGCTGGGGGACGCCTTCCGGGAACGCTTCGGCACGGCCTATCAGGTGGTGCACCGGGCCGATCTGCTGAACGCGCTGCTCGCCGTGGCGCGCGAGACGGGGCGCGTGGAATTGCGCACGGGCGCGCGGGTGGAGCGGTTTGACTTCACCGGGCGCGGCGTCATGGCGTGGCTGGCCGATGGCGCGTTCGTCAACGGATCGCTGCTGATCGGGGCCGACGGCATCCGCTCCGCGGTGCGTGAACAGGTGGTGGGCGACGGGCCGCCGCGGCTGTCCGGCCATGTGCTCTACCGCGCCCTGGTGGAGGCCGATCAGGTGCCGGACATGGTCGACACCTCCAGCGTCAACCTGTGGCTGCACCGGGGCGGGCATGTGGTGCACTATCCGGTCAGCGGCGGCAAACACTTCAACATCGTGGCGGCGGTGGACGAGGCGTGGGAAGACGAGGGCTGGAGCACGCCGTCGGACGGAGAGATTCTGACACACACCTTCGCCAAGGTGGCGGACGAGCTGGCGGCGGTGCTGGCGCTGCCGGAAGGGCGCTGGCTGCGCTGGGCGGCGGCCGACCGGGAGCCGGTGGAGGGCTGGAGCCAGGGGCGCGCCACCCTGATCGGCGATGCGGCGCACCCCACCCTGCCCTATCTGGCCTCCGGCGCGGTGATGGCGCTGGAGGACGCGGTGGTGCTGGGCCGGGCGCTCGATCGGGAAAAGGACGCGGCGGCGGCGTTTCGCGCCCATGAGCGGGCCCGGCAGCCGCGCACCGCGCAGATCGTCCGCCGCTCGCACAAGCTGGCGAAGGTCTATCATGCCAGCGGCCCCATGGCGCTGGGGCGTGATCTCTATCTGAAGTCGCGCGATGGCGAGAAGAGCCTGGAGGACATGGCGTGGCTGTATGACTGGCGGCCATTCATGTGATTTCGCGAGTCTTCGCTTACGCGAAGTTCGCAAAATCGGACTCTTTTTTATCGCTCACGCTAACGGCCCTTCGGGCCGTGCGCTCCGCGGGGGCGGCCTTCGGCCGGCGCCCGCTTGGGCGCTGTCGGCCTGAAAAGCGGACGCTTTTCAGGCCTCCGGTTCTTCGTGACGCACCGCTGGTGGTTGGGCGGGGGACTTAAGAGAGGCCGTGCCATATGGAGGAGTGGGGGCGGGCGGCGCCATGAAAAAACCGCCGGGGG
>DRPD01000123.1 GCA_011374735.1 Thermopetrobacter sp. | reverse complement strand
ACTGGTTGGTGGAGGGGGCTGGATTCGAACCAGCGTAGGCATAGCCAACGGGTTTACAGCCCGTCCCCTTTAGCCACTCGGGCACCCCTCCGGATTCGGTCCTCTATCAGCAATTCCGCAAGGCACGGGACATCTCGCCGCCCGCGCTGAATCCACGGGCAGGTGCCCGCTCTATGCACCCTGCCCCGCCCCCTGTCAAGCGGGGGAGAAAGCCGTGTGACTTCTCAATGGCGCACGCTATAAGAGCTCCCATGCAGAAACACGCACGCAACATGCCCGAACACGAGATTCTCTACGGCCTGCACACCTGCGAAGCGGCGCTGAACAATCCGCGCCGGGTGTTCCGCCGCGCGCGGGCCACCCGCAACGCGGCGCGCAAGCTGCAAGAGGCCTTCAGGGCGGCCGGGATCGAGCCCGACATCGTGCATCCACGGGCGCTGAACCGCGAACTGGGGCCGGACGCGGTGCATCAGGGGGTGCTGCTGATCGCCGATCCGCTGGCCCAGCCGCGGCTCGACCAGATCCCGCGCCACGGCGTCGTGGTGCTGCTCGATCAGGTCACCGACCCGCACAACGTCGGCGCCATCCTGCGCACCGCCTGCGCCTTCGCCGCCAGCGCCGTGGTCACCACGGCCCGGCACGCGCCGGAGAGCTCCGCGGTGCTGGCCAAGGCGGCCTCCGGGGCGCTGGAGCACGTGCCCTATGTGAAGGTCACCAACCTGGCCCGCGCCATCGCGGAATTGAAGGATTACGGCTTCACCATCTACGGACTGGACAGCGAGGCGCCGGCGGTTCTCGACACGGCCGGTGCCGTGCCCGAGGCGGCGGCCATCGTGCTGGGCGCGGAGGGCAAGGGCCTGCGCCAGCTCACCCGGCGCTCCTGCGATCACCTGGTGCGCCTCGCCCTGCCCGGCCCCATCCGTTCGCTGAACGTCTCCAACGCCGCCGCCATCACCCTGTTCGCCATGACCAAGCAAGCGGGAGAAGATGCATGACCGAAAAAGCCGAGCGCAAACGCTATCGCCTGCTGACCGGGCCGGACGACGCCGCCTTCTGCGCCCGCGTCTCTCAGGCCCTGGAAGAAGGCTATGAGCTGTATGGCTCGCCGGCCATCGCCATGGACAATGGCCAGGTGATCGTCGCTCAGGCGGTAATTCTGAAATCAGAAACCTGACACTTGACGCCCGCTGGCAAGCCAGCGGCGCGTCAACCCCGGCCAAGCGCAGCGCGCGCCGGGGCCGGAAGCCGGAAAACAGTGGAAAAGACCACATCCGCGGAGTATCTACCGGCACGGAAGGAGAGAAGGTCAGGCATAGCTTTTCAGCGGGAGGTGAACACGGCAACCATTGTCAAGGAATGCGCCGGCAGAACGGCCGTTGATGAGCCTCCTGGCGATGGCCGGGAGTGGAAGACCGTTGCCCTCTCCCACGGATCAACGGTTTGCGGAGGTTGGAAAAAAGGAAGACCGCGGTCCCACCCTACGGATCAACAGTCTGCGAAAGGAGAGTCCCACGACCGTGGGCGGAGAGACATATAGCGGAGGAGCCTCACTTGATGAGTCTCCTTGCGAAGACGGAGAATGGAAGACCGTTGTCCCATCCTACGGATCAACAGTCAGCGGAAGTCTTTCCCACGACCGTGGGCGGGTGTGGCGGAATTGGTAGACGCAGCGGACTTAAAATCCGCAGGGCCCTGGCCCGTGGGGGTTCAACTCCCCCCACCCGCACCACCCACATTCGTGGGAAAGACTTCCGCCGACTGGTGAACCGTGGGAGGGGACTGCGGTCTTCCAGTCTCCATCTTCGCGGGGAAACCCATCAATGGCCTCTCCGCCAGTGTTTCACCTCTCTCCTCCCGTCTTGGATTCGACTCCCGCCGACTGGTGATCCGTGGGAAAGGACAACGGTCTGGCGTTCCCCGCCTTCGCGGAGAGACCCGTCAACGGTTTCTTCGCCGGATCAATCCTATATTCGTTCCGGGCTCAGCCGTCCTTGCGGCTGCGCACATACTGGATGAAGCCGCCCTTCTCGTAGCCCTTGTCCTTCACGTAGCGGAACATCTCCAGAAACACGTCCGGCGGCATCGGCCCGTCGGAACGCGCCACGATGCGCTTCTGGGGCGGGTTCTTCACCAGCCGCTCCACGTCATCGTCGAAGAACATCAGGTTCGGCGTGAAGAAGGCGCGGTATTTCACCAGCCACTTGTTCTCCGGCAGGGTGGTGCCGTCGAAGTCCGTCACCTCCCGCGCCCCCTTCTTGTCGAGCTGCAACACCCGGAAATGCTTGCGCACATAGGAACAGATTTCCGGCATCGTGAAATGCACCTTGTGCATCTTCTCGCAATAGGGGCAGCCCTTCGCCTCCATGATCACCAGCAGCCGTTTGCCTTCCTTGTTGGCGGCCTGAAGCTCCTCCTTCATGTCCAGAAAGCTGTCCTGCACGAACCACGGCTGCACATGCAGGCCGCTTTCGTTCATCGTGAATTTGGTGCAGCCCAGCTCCTCCGCCCGCGCCGCCCGGCCGCTCACGGCCAGCGCCGGCAGGCTCAGCAACGCGGTGGTGAATGCCCTGCGATCCAGTGTCATCGTTTCACTCCCTTTCACCTGTAAGCGGTTGCGGCTTATCATAGACCATCGGCGCGGCCATGACGAGAAGGTGGCATTCACATTATGGCGCGCGCCGGGGAGAGGCGCGATGACCCTGAAGGATGTGAAGATCGGACTGGCGCTGGGTTCCGGCGCGGCCCGTGGCTGGGCCCATATCGGCGTGTTGCGCGTATTGCTGGCCAATGACATCCCCATCGACGTCATCGCCGGCAGCTCCATCGGCGCCATCGTCGGCGCGGCGCAGGCCACCGGGGCGCTCGACGCCCTGCACGAACGCGTCCGCGCCCTGACCTTCCGCGAAGTGCTCACCATGCTCGATTACCGCGGCATCAGCGGCGGCCTGGTCGGCAACGCCAGCCTGATGAAGGAGCTGGCCGACATCGGCATCACCGGCCGCATAGAGGCGCTGCCCATCCCCTTCATGGCCATCGCCACCGATCTGGTCAGCGGCCGTGAGATGTGGCTGCGCGAGGGCGATCTGAGCAGCGCCTTACGCGCCTCCAGCGCCATTCCCGGCATCTTCGCGCCGGTGCGGCTCAATGGCTGCTGGATGATCGACGGCGGGCTGGTCGATCCGGTGCCCGTCGTCGCCTGCCGCTCGCTGGGCGCCGATATCGTCATCGCCGTGGACTTGAGCGAGAACCTCACCGGCCGCCAGCGCCTGCCGCAACTGGAGCACATTCATACCGACACCCTCAACGCCCTGGCCGACCGCCTGCCCGCCGTGCTCGGCACTCCCTTGCGCTGGCTGGCCCCCGAACGCCGCGAAGAGCCGGGCAAGCCGGGATATTTCGACGTCATGGCGCAGGCGCTGAACATCATGACCGCCCACATCACCCGCGCCCGCCTGTCCGGCCATCCGCCGCAGGTGCTGATCCGCCCGCCGCTTCTGGACATCGACACGTTCGATTTCGACAAGGGCCACGAGGCCATTCTGGAAGGCGAACGCGCCGCCCGCGCCGCCCTGCCCCACATCCGCGCCACCATCGCCGCCTATACCGCTCCCCGTTCCTGAACCCGCTCTTGCGCCAGCGCCGAATCCTGCCTATAGAAACCCCGCCCGCCGACGGCGGCCTCAGCGCCCTTCGTCTATCGGCTAGGACGCCAGCCTTTCACGCTGGAAAGAGGGGTTCGATTCCCCTAGGGCGCGCCAGCCACGGTCGTGGCGCTGACTTCCGCAGACTGGTGAACCGTGGGTAAGGACCGCGGTCTTCCATTCCCGGCCATCGCGTTGAGACTCATCAACGGCCTCTTCGTCGGCGTTTCACATCCCGCCCCCGTCATTGCCGGCCCCCGTGAATGACGAAGACGCGAGACCGCCCCCATCCGTCATTGCCGGCCCTCGTGCCGGCAATCCAGAGCCACATGCACCGCAGGGTGCGGCCTGTTTTTTCATCAGCCATTCTCGCCTGAGGTTGCCGATTCTGGATGCCCGGGACAAGCCCGGGCATGACGAAGAGAGAGGCCGCGATGTGGCCCGCCCGGTTAATCCCCTCCCCCCGTCATTGCCGGCCCCCGTACCGGCAATCCAGAGGGCGGGGCGGCAAGTGACGGCCGCTCGTCTCGATCACCAACCCCGCCAACCGTTTCTCGGCCGTCCCCGCCTCAGCCTTCCACCAGCCGCCCGTTTTGCAGATGCACCACCCGGTGCATGTGGCGCGCCAGCTCCAGATTGTGGGTGGCGATCAGCGCCGCCAGCCCCTCCTCGGCGATCAGCTCCATGAAGTTGTCGTGCACCCGCTGGGCGGTGGCCGGGTCGAGGTTGCCGGTCGGTTCGTCGGCCAGCAGCAGCAGCGGCCGGTTGGCCAGGGCGCGGGCGATGGCCACCCGCTGCTGTTCGCCGCCGGAAAGCTGGGCCGGGCGGTGATCGAGCCGCTGGCTCAACCCCAGCCGGTCGAGCAATTCCCGCGCCCGCGCCCGCGCCGCCGCCTTCGTCGCGCCGGCGATGCGCTGCGGGATGATGACATTCTCCTCCGCCGTGAACTCCGGCAGCAGGTGATGGAACTGATAGACGAAGCCGATGCCGAAACGCCGCACCCGGGTGCGCGAGTAATCGTCCAGCCGCGTGCAGTCGCGCCCGGCGATGCGCACCTCGCCCGCCGTGGGCCGCTCCAGCAGGCCGGCGATGTGCAGCAGCGACGACTTGCCGGAGCCGGACGGCCCCACCAGTGCCGCGATCTGCCCCACCGGCAGGCTGAACCCGACGTCGCGGAAAATCTCCAGCCGCCGCGCGCCCTGCTCATAGACGCGCGTCACCCCCTTCAATTCCAGCGCGTTGGGCGCCTTCCCGTCATTCATATCTCAACGCCTCCACCGGATCGAGGCGGGCCGCCCGCCAGGCCGGATACAGGGTGGCGATGAACGACAGGGAGAGCGCGAACGCGGCCACGAACAGCACCTGCCCGGCGTCGAGATCGGACGGCAGTTTCGAGAGATAATACAATTGCGCCGGAAACAGCTCCCGGCCGGTCAGCCAGCTGACGAATTCCTTGATCTGCTCCACGTTCAGCGCCACCACCACGCCGAGGATCACCCCGGCGAGGGTGCCGGCCACGCCGATCGCCGCGCCGGTCATGAAGAAGATGCGCAACACCGCGCCGCGCGACGCGCCCATGGTGCGCAGGATGGCGATGTCGCCGCTCTTGTCCTTCACCAGCATGATGAGGCCGGAAATGATGTTGAGCGCCGCCACCAGGATGATCAGCGCCAGAATGACGAACATCACCGTGCGCTCCACCTCCAGCGCGGAAAAGAAGGTGGCGTTGGCCCGCTTCCAGGTGATCAGCTGATAGCCCGGCCCCAGCGCCGCCTTCAGCCTTGCGGCCACCTCTTCCACCCGCTGCGGGTCGGTGACCATCACCTCGATGCCGGTGACGCCGTCGTCGGTGTTGAAATATTCCTGCGCCGCCTTCAGCGGCATGTAGACGACGGAGGAATCCACCAGGCTCATGCCGGCCTCGAACACCGCCTGCACCGGAAAACTGCGGATGCGCGGGGTGATGCCGAACGGCGTCTCGTCGCCATCGGGCGAGATCAACGTCAGCTTGTCGCCCAGCGCCAGCCCGTGGCGCCACACCAGACGGTAGCCGGCGGCGATGGCTTCGTTCTGTTCCAGACCGTCCAGCGCCCCCTTCAGCTTGCCGTTGTTGACGCCGCGCAGGCGCTTCAGGTCGGCCTCGCTCAGGCCCCGCACCTTCACCCCGCTGACGGCGCGGCTCGAAGAGGCCATCACCTGCCCCTCCACGAACGGCATGGCGGAAACGACGCCCTCCACCTTCCTCAACCTGGCGGCCAGTTCGTCGTAGCCCCGGATCGGTTGCAGGTTGCCGGCATGGACGGTGACATGGCCGGAAAAGCCCAGGATCTTGTCCATCAGCTCGTTGCGAAAGCCGTTCATCACCGCCATGACGATGATCAGGGTGGCCACCCCCAGCATGATGCCCAGAAACGAGAAGCCGGCGATGACGGACACCACGCTCTCTGCTCGCCGCGCCCTGAGGTAGCGGCCGGCCAGCATCCGCTCCCAGGCGGAAAACGGCGCGGTGTCTTTCATCGTCCCGCTCATCCGGCAACCAGCGGCACCACATCCGGCAACGCCGCCACCTCGCCGCCATTGCCCCGGCACTCATTCGTCATAGCCGGGCTTGTCCCGGCTATCCAGTGCGGCCTGGCATCATGGCAAGGACGGAGAAAAACAGCGCGACGTTGCGGCATGTCGGCAACGCTTTCTGGATTGCCGGAACAAGTCCGGCAATGACGCAGAAGTGCTCGCAAAACCGGACGCGGCGCCGCTGTATCGTCACATCCGACACCGGCCCGAAATGCATGCAAGCTAAGCCCCCTTCTCATGTCCTTCATCCCCGCCCCGGCGGCTCGGTGCAGGCATCCAGCATCCTGGCCACCACGGCGTTAAGGCTCACCTCCTGCGTCGCGCCGCTGGCCCGGTTCTTCACCTCCGCCTTGCCGTCCTTCAGCCCGCGCGGGCCGACGATCACCTGCCACGGCAGCCCGATCAGCTCCATGCGCGCGAACTTCTCCCCGGCCCGGTCGGCGCGATCGTCGTAGAGCACCTCCAGCCCGGCGTTGCGCAGCGCCTCATACAGCGTCTCGCACGCCGCGTCGGTGGCCGCGTCGCCCTGGCGCAGGTTGATGAGCCCCAGGTCGAACGGCGCCACCGGCTGCGGCCAGACGATGCCGGCGTCATCGTGCGAGGCCTCGATGATCGCCGCCGCCAGCCTTGAGACGCCGATGCCGTAGGAGCCGGACTGCACCGTGACCTCCCTGCCGTCCGGGCCCAGCACCGTGCAGTTCATCGGTTTGGAATACTTGTCGCCGAAGAAGAAGATGTGGCCCACCTCGATGCCGCGGCCCTCCACCCGGCGCTCCTGCGGCACCTCCTTCTCGAAGCGGGCCGGATCGTGAATGTCGTCGGTGGCCGCATAGGGCGCGGTGTAATCGGCCACGATGGCCGCCACCGCCTCATCGTCGTCGTAGTCCACCTGCAGCGCCGCCGCGTCCTTGTCCAGAAAGGCGCGGTCGAAATAGACCGCCGATTCGCCGGTGTCGGCGAGGATCAGGAACTCGTGGCTCAGGTTGCCGCCGATCGGTCCCGTCTCGGCGCGCATCGGGATGGCCTTCAGCCCCATGGCCGCGAAGGTGCGCAGGTAGGCGACGAACATGCGGTTGTAGGCGGCGCGGCCCGCCTCCTCGGAGACGTCGAAGGAATAGCCGTCCTTCATCAGGAATTCGCGGCCGCGCATGACCCCGAAGCGCGGCCGGATCTCGTCGCGGAACTTCCACTGGATGTGAAACAGGTTAAGCGGCAGGTCGCGATAGGACTGCACGTCGTTGGCGATGATGGCGGTGATCATCTCCTCGTTGGTGGGGCCGTAGAGCAGCTCGTTGTCGCGCCGATCGGTAATGCGCAGCATCTCCTTGCCGTAGTCGTCATAGCGCCCGGAGCGCCGCCACAGCTCGGCCGGCTGGATGGTCGGCATGAGCATCTCCAGCGCCCCGGCGGCGGCCTGCTCCTCGCGCACGATGTCCATGATCTTCGTCAGCACCCGGTGGCCCAGCGGCAGCCAGGAGAAGACGCCGGCCGTTTCCTGGCGGATCATCCCGGCGCGCAGCATCAGCCGGTGCGAGACGATCTCCGCCTCGCGCGGATCCTCGCGCAGCACGGGCAGAAAGAACCGGCTCAGTCGCATCCCGAAATCTCCATGAATATCAAGCCGTGCAGATGGGGAATCGCCGCCTGAGCCCTTTTAGGCCATCGCACGGCGATTCACAATCGCCGCCCCTTGCGCCGGGCCGCGCCGCCCCCCACATTGTGACGGCGGCGAAGGAGAAGGCGAAGAGCGATGCGGACGTTCCTCATCATCCTCGGCCTGGCATTGGTGCTGATCGGCCTGGCCTGGCCGTGGCTGGGCCGGGTGGTCGGCCGCCTGCCCGGCGATTGGCACTTCGGCGGCGACGGCTACAGCGTGCACATCCTGCTGGGCACCTCCCTGCTGCTGTCGGTGCTGCTGACGCTGCTGTTCTTCATCATCAACTGGTTCTCCGGCGGGCGCTGATCACTGCCGCAGGTAGTTGGGCGCCTCGCGGGTGATCTGCACGTCGT
>DRPD01000122.1 GCA_011374735.1 Thermopetrobacter sp. | reverse complement strand
CGTTCTTTCTCGCCACTGGTTGCCGTTCGCTCGACCTCATGCGCGATACAGAAAGCCCGGCCGCCGCCGCTGGTGCCGGCCTGCCGTCAGTCGAACTCACCGCCCGCGAAGGGCTGAAATGTCACGATTGCCAAGGGTGATCCTTACGCCCGCTTCCGACCTTGCCGATGGTGCGCGCTTTTCCGCCGATGCACTGCACCCGATTGCCGCGGGCCAACGCTCACCCTGGCTTGAGGGCAAGAAAAACCGGGTTCAATGAAAGTTTGAACCCGCTGTCCGCCCCCGTCTTGCGTTGACAGGGGGCTTATAGCACATCTTAACGGAAAATTAAAGCCCGCCGCCGGTGATGCGGACTCATTTGCGGGGCATGGTTAACAGCCGAACCCGCCGCCCCAGCCGCCCGCGCGCCCGCTTAAGGCCCGCCTTCGCCGCCTTCATCCCCGGCCAGATGATGAGCGCCTGAGAAAAGGCATCGGCCGCTTTGCCATGGCGTTTCATGGCCAGCAGCACCCGCCCCTTGGCGACCAGTGCGTCGAAATACAGCGGCTGAAGCGCCAGCGCCCTGTCCAGATCGGCCAGCGCCCCGGCCATGTCGCCATCGGCAAACCGCGCCAGGGCGCGCCGATACCAGCCGAACGCGTAGTCCGGCCATTGCGCAACGACCAGATCGCGCAAGTCGGCCGCCGTTTCGGCATACCCCGCCGCCTCGGCCCGCCCGGCCTGCAACAGCAGCAACCGGGCGCTATACGGCCCTTGCGCCACCCACTGCTTGCGCGCTGCCTTTGCGATCCGCGCCGCTTCGGCCCCATCACCGGCCAGATGCAGCCGCGCCAGCAGCATATCCAGCTTCGGCGCCGCCAGCGCCGCCGGCGCCGCCAGCAGGCAGGCCGTCAGGGTCAGGATGCGCAACCGCCCGTTCATGCCCGCCAGCCTATCACCGGCAGGCGCCGCGCTGCAAACGCAAGAAAGCCTCTTCCGAAAGCCGCTCCGCGGCCCGCGTCACCGTCTCCTCCAGCCGACGCAGGAAGACGCGCCGCTCAAGCCCCGGTTCGATGGGCGGCAGGAACTCCACCACGATGGTGCCCGGCCAGCGCCAGAAGCGGCGCCTCGGCCAGAACACCCCGGCATTGTGCGCCAACGGCACGCACGGCGCCTGAAGCGCGCCATAAAGCGCCGCCACCCCGGGCATGAAGCGCCCCGGCTGAAACGGCGGCCGCCGCGTGCCTTCGGGAAAGATCAGGATCTGCCGCCCTGCCGCCCGCGCCCGCTTCGCCTCGCGCAGCATGGCGCGCATCGCCGGCCCGCCCCTCTCGCGCGCCACCAGCAGCATCCGCAAGACCCGCAGGTAGCTGCCCACCAGCGGGATCAGGCCCAGTTCCTTCTTCAGCACGATGGCCGGGTCGTCGAACAGATGAAACAGCGCGAAGGTTTCCCACATCGACTGATGATTGCCGGCCACGATGGCCGCGCCGGCCGGGATATGCTCCGCCCCGCGCACCTCCATGCGCAATCCGCCGATCACCGCGCACATGCGCACGAAGGTGCGCGACCACCATTTCAGCGCCCACATGGCCCGCCACCTTGAGCCGAACAGCACCGGCGAGAGCGCCAGCATGGCCAGCGGATAGGAGACATAGAAGGCGAGATTGAGCGCCACCGAGCGCAGGATGATGCCAGCGGTCAGCGGTGGGCGTTTCAATGTCGCGTGCCAGTTCATGGATCAGCGCCCCGCGAACATGCCG
Organism: Thermopetrobacter sp.; assembly: GCA_011374735.1. GTDB lineage: Bacteria > Pseudomonadota > Alphaproteobacteria > Rhizobiales > Aestuariivirgaceae > Thermopetrobacter. Next base: position 2,496 of record DRPD01000122.1, on the reverse strand, counting down.
CTCAAGATGCGCATCACCGCGCCACGGGTGCTGGCCAGGGTCAACGCCACCGCCACGATGACGATCAGCAGCCAGGCCGGATAGTGGCCCCGCATCGCGCCGGCATCGGTGAACAGCATCGCGCGGATGTGCTCGCGCAGGCCGGCCACCGGCGCCAGCGCCATGACCAGCACCAGCGCCGCGAACGCCGCCGCCACCCCGGCCGCCGCCGCCAGCGCCCCGGCGGCGATGAAGCGCCGCTCCACCCGTTTCGCGATGAACCGGTCCGAGGCGCCGATCAGATGCAGCACCTCGATGGTTTCACGGTTGGCCTCCAGGGCGCTGCGCGCCGCGTAGGCCACCAGCCCCACCGCCGCCGCCGCCACCGCCAGCAGGATGCCGACGCCCAGCCAGCGCACCGTGCGCGCCATGTGCGACAGCTCCGCCACCCAGCGCCCGTGGCTGTCCAGCCGCGCTCCCTTCACCCGTTCCTCAAGCCGCCGCGCCAGCGCCGGCAGATCGGGCGGGTGCTTCGCATCGAGCGTCACCGCGATCAGCCTGGGCAGCGGCAGCTCCTCCAGCAATCCCTCGCCGCCCAGCCACGGCGCCAGCATGGCCCGGTTCTCCGCCACGCTCAGCACCCGCGCATGGGCGATGCCTTCCGCCCGTTCCAGCAGCGCCCGCGCCGCGTCGATGCGCGCCGCGATCCGCGCCTCCGGTTCGCCCAGCGGCATGATCTGCACCGTCGCTTCCGAGATGACCCCCTGGCGCCAGCGCTCCGTGGCCTGCTGGGTCATCAGCATGCCGCTCACCGCCATGGCCGCCAGGAAACTCATCACCGCCATCGCCACCATGAAGGTGCGCAGCGGCGCCTGCGTGGCCGGCAGAATGGCCCGCCCCTTCAGCTCGCGCGCCACCACCGGCGGCCCGTCTCGCCCGGCCCGCCCGCTCATGCCGCCAGCCCCGGCGTGAGCGACACCCGCCCGTCGTTGATCGCCATCACCTGCGCGCCCGGCGTGGCGGCGATCAGGCTGGCGTCATGGGTGGCGATGACCACCGTCGTGCCCAGCCGGTTGAGCTCCACGAACAGGCGCAACAGACGCCGCGCCAGCTGCGGATCGACATTGCCCGTCGGCTCGTCGGCCAGCAGCACGTCCGGCCGGCCGATCACCGCCCGGGCGATGGCGGTGCGCTGGCGCTCGCCGCCCGACATCACCTCCGGCCGCGCGTTGACGTGTTTGCTCAGCCCCACCCAGTTGAGAATGTCCAGCACGTCGGCGCGATATCGGGCCGGCTTGCGCCCCGCCGCGAACAGCGGCAGCGCCACGTTCTCATAAGCCGTCAGATGATCGAGCAGCCGGTAGTCCTGAAACACCACCCCGATGCGCTTGCGCAGCTCCGGCAGCCGGTTGCGCGGCAAGGTGGCGATGTCGTGATCGAACAGGCGGATCAACCCGCGTGTCGGCCGCAAGCCCAGATACAGCAGTTTCAACAGCGTCGTCTTGCCCGCCCCCGACGGCCCGGTCAGGAAGGCCATGGCCCCTTTCTTCAGCCTGAAGGTGACGTCGCTGAGCACCTCCGGCCCGTTGCCATAGCGCACCCCGACGTTTTCGAACTGGATCACCGGCCCTCGTCCCTTTTACCCGCCCTTAACCATGAATGCCGTTTCATGACCGGTGAAAGGCGGGCGATCGCGCCCCGCCACCGGCGAATCAGCATGGGCTGACATCGGGACGATGATAATCTCCTGCCCACAATGCGCAACAACCCGCGACCTGCCCGCCGAGGCCATTTCGCCACACGGCGCGCCACTGCAATGCACCGCCTGCGGCCACCGCTGGCGCCACCAGCGCCATCCCGGCCCCTATGAGAGCGCCCGCATCATCGACGATCCGCAACCGGCCGTGCAGGCCGCACTGCTGGACAAGGAGGCCCGCCTGCTGGCCGCCGCCGCCCTGCGGGCCGAACGCGCCCGCGCCCGCCGGGCCGCCCTGCGCCGCGTGGAGCGCCACCGCTGGCTGGCCCTGGGCGCCGTCTGGCTGCTGTTGCTGGGGGCGTTTTTCGCCTTTCCCGACCACATCGTGCGCTGGCTGCCCGGCAGCGGCTGGGTCTACGCCAGACTGGGCATGCCGGTGAACCCCGCGGGCTTCGCCATCGGCGCCGTGCAGACCGGGCGGGTGCTCACCGCGTCGGGCCAGGTGGTGCTGGCCGTGCAAGGCCGGCTCACCAACATCACCCCGCGCCCCAGGGCCGCCCCGGGCCTGCGCTTCATTCTGCGCGACGCCGGCGGCAAGGCGCTGCACAGCTGGGTGCTGCCCGCCGTCGCCACCGGCGACATCGGCGGCCACCGCGCCGCCCCGTTCATCTCGCGCATCGCCAACCCGCCGCCCGGGGCGCGCAGCGTCGAGGTGCGCCTGCTGAACGACGCTCAGCAACGCTCCTGATCCGCCCGCCGCGCCAGCGCCAGCGCCGTGTCTTCCAGCAATGCCAGCGCCCGCTCATCGGACAACCGGTGAT
>DRPD01000121.1 GCA_011374735.1 Thermopetrobacter sp. | reverse complement strand
AGCGAAGGTCTCTTCATAGTCCGCGCGTATGCCTGCCGAGGTGGTCTGCGTATCCGTGCGTGCCTTGGCGTAGAACAGGGACATGAGCTTGTCCAGATCGCCCTTTTCATAATTGGTGAGAAACTGCTCCACCAGTTGCACCAGGTTCGCCTCACTGATGGCGTCCACGGCCGGTGCGGCGGCCTCTGCCGTCACCGCCGCAGCCTCAGGCCTACCCAGAAGCGCGGCCTTTTTTTCATTGTCAGACGCCAGTTTGGCCGCCGCGGCGGCTGCGGCACGCGCCTCGACTTCGGCCTTCACCTTTGCTTCGGCCTCGGCCTGACGCCGTGCCTCTTGCTCCGCCTTGGCCCGCGCACGGGCCTCGGCGGCGGCCTTGGCTTCCGCCTCGGCCTTCTTCCGAGCCTCGGCTTTCTGGCGGGCGATTTCCGCCTGTCGCGCCTGTTCTTCCTGACGGGCGATTTCCGCCTCTCGCGCGGCCTCTTCGGCCGCCCTGACCTCGGCGGCGGCCTTCACCTTGGCCGCTTCTTCGGCCTGAGCATCAGCGGGAGAGGCGGACCCGTCCTGTTCGGCGCCCGCCACAACGGCCTCTTCCTGCCCGCCATCGCTGGCAATGTCCGCGGAAACCGCCGTCTGCGGCGTTATCGACGCCTCTGTTTCCAACGGCTGGCCCTGTGAAAGCCCCTTGTCGGCGCCCCCCCCTTGCGGCACCACGGTTCGGTTCTCCGGCGCCAGCTGGCTACTCGGCTCGGCGGGCGCAGCCACCGGCGTTTCTACGTGCCGATCACGGATCTGCGTCACATACAGCACCAACAGCACCACCACGAGACCGGAAACGAGGATCACATTGCGGATCAGAGCGCCGGAACCCCCTTCATCGACCTCGACGTAGGCCTCCCTTTTCACGGTCAGCGGCGGCACGGGCGGCTTAACGGCGTCGTCCACCTTCGGCGCCACATCCAGGTCCAGTCCACCGATGTTGTCGATGGCCTCGACGTCACTCAGCACCGAATTCTCATCGTCCCCCGCAGGTCGCGGCTCACCCCGGCACAAGTGCTCATAGGCCGAGCCAATCCGGCTGACGCCGCTGTCGACCACTTCGGTATTGTCGTGGCGCAGGAGGCGCATCAACAGGCCGTAATTGATTTCAATTTCCGTCAGCGAGGCGCCCTGCTGCAGACCCAGCACACGGTAATCATCGCTGCCTGGCACAAACATCACGCGCCGCACAAAGAAGCGCACGGCGGCGCGCAGCATGGCGGGTGAAATGCCCATTACGGCTATCTGTCGCAGGTCCCTCAGTACCTCATCGTCGGAGACAGCCAGCTGGAGGATGTTTCGTACCCCGCGCGGCAACGGCTGGCTCGGATCATCCAGCCCCGGGAAGCTGCGCGGAGAGCGATGAAATGCCAACACCAGACGCAGGATCTTGCGGGTCGTCACCTCCTCCGTATCGCCGGGGGCATCTGGCAGCGGCGCCAGCACCACGGCTTGGCGACCGTCCGCATTTCCCCCGCGGCCGCCGGGAATGACGCGGAAACGGTCTTGCTGGGGCGGTTTTTCCTCGGCGTCGACGGGCGTTTCGTGCGACTCGGGCCGTCCGCCCCGGGCGGCAATCCCGGCGGGGCCTTCTTCAGTCTCGGTGACATCGGCCTGCGGCACCGGCTGGCGCCAGCCGTCATCGGGAATGGCACGATCCAGTGCACCATCCTCCTCGGGGCCGGAGGCCTTGCCACGACGACCGGCGGCATGACCCGGTTCCATCAGCGACTGTTCGGCGCTGGCCAGCTCAAACACGTCAGAGGTTGGCGCAGATTCGGTGTTGACCGCATTGCTCACGGTCTCGGCAAGCTCCTCAACCTCTTGCAACTCCTCGGCCTCTTGCTGCAGGGCGGCGGCCAGTTTTTCGCTGTTGTCGTGAATTTCGTTGGGCTGCTCCGGCGCCTCTGTCTCAGCGGT
>DRPD01000120.1 GCA_011374735.1 Thermopetrobacter sp. | reverse complement strand
GGCATCCCCGCGGCCATGCTGCGCACCGATGAGGTGCTCACCCACGAGGTGTTCAACAGCTACCATTCGGAAACGGAGATGATGCGCTACCTGCGCCGCCTGCAGGCGAAGGACATCGCGCTGGATCGCTCCATGATCGCCCTTGGCTCCTGCACCATGAAGCTGAACGCCGCCACCGCCATGCAGGCCTTGAGCTGGCGCGAGTTCGCCCACATCCACCCGTTCGCCCCGCTGGAACAGGCGCAAGGCTATCAGCAGCTCATCGAGGAGCTGGAGCACGACCTGTGCGCCATCACCGGCTTCGACGCCATCAGCTTCCAGCCCAACGCCGGCAGCCAGGGCGAATACGCCGGCCTGCTGGTCATCAAACGCTACCACGCCGAGCGCGGCGAGGGCGGGCGCGACGTGTGCCTGATCCCCACGTCGGCCCATGGCACCAACCCGGCGTCCGCCGTCATGGCCGGCATGAAGGTGGTGTCCGTGGCCTGCGACGAGGACGGCAACGTGGACGTGGCCGACCTGAAGAAGAAGGCGGCGCAATACGAAGACCGGCTGGCGGCGCTGATGATCACCTATCCATCGACGCATGGCGTGTTCGAGGAGGCGATCCGCGACATCTGCGCCATCGTGCATGAGCACGGCGGGCAGGTCTATCTCGACGGCGCCAACATGAACGCGCTGGTGGGCTTCGTGCGCCCGGCCGAGCTGGGGGCGGACGTCTGCCACCTGAACCTGCACAAGACCTTCGCCATCCCGCACGGCGGCGGCGGCCCCGGCGTCGGCCCCATCGGCGTGAAGGCGCATCTGGCGAAATACCTGCCGGCCCATGTCTTGGTGGACGGCGTGAACCCGGCCGCCGCGCGCTATGACGACACCATCGGCCAGGTGGCCGCCGCGCCATGGGGCAGCGCGCTGATCCTGACCATCTCCTGGGCCTACATCCGCATGATGGGCGCCGCCGGCCTGAAGAAGGCGACGCAGGTGGCCATCCTCAACGCCAACTACATCGCCCGCAAACTGGAGCCATATTATCCGGTGGTCTACAAGGGACGTGGCGGCTACGTGGCGCACGAATGCATCATCGACCTGCGCCAGATACGGAAGGAGACGGGCATCACCGTGGAGGACGTGGCGAAACGGCTGGTGGACTACGGCTACCACGCCCCCACCATGAGCTGGCCGGTGCCCGACACCCTGATGATCGAGCCGACGGAATCGGAAAGCAAGGAAGAACTCGACCGCTTCATCGAGGCCATGATCGCCATCCGCGAAGAAATCGCCAAGGTGGCGAAAGGCGAATGGGACAAGGAGAACAACCCGCTGAAAAACGCCCCCCACACCCCGCACCTGCTGAACGGCGACTGGCCCTACGTTTACGACAAATCCACAGCCTACTTCCCGCTCCCCTGGGTCGAACTTGACAAATTCTGGCCCCCTGTTGCCCGTGTCGATAACGTCCACGGCGATCGGCATCTCGTACCACGCTGGCAGCGGGAGGGGGATAACTGACGTAGTGACCCAACCTTCTCCAGCTTGGTCGCACTCCAATCCCACACTGATCGCGTCATAGCCGGGCTTGTCCCGGCTATCCAGAGCGGTCTTTCGTCCTGCATCGGGCGTAACGGTGTTATCGCAATAGCGGCGTCTTGCCTCACTGCCTTCTGGATTGCCGGCACGGAGGCCGGCAATGACGAGAGAGAAGGCGGCGACGGCCTGCGCGTTTCCGGCGGCTGTGCTGCACCCTTCCGGCGGTGGCTTCATGCATGAGTGGCCCCCACATCCGTCATAGCCGGGCTTGCCTGTCCTCGGGCCTGTCCCGGGGATCCCGGCTATCCAGAGCGGCCTTTCGTCTTGCATCGGGCGTAGCGGTGTTATCGCAATAGCGGCGTCTTGCCTCACTGCCTTCTGGATTGCCGGCACGGAGGCCGGCAGTGACAAGAGAGAGGGCCGGAAATAGACACCCCCTTCCGGCAGCGGGTCTTGAGGGTGGCTGCATTTTCCGTTTCGTTTGCGGCGCGTTGGTTGTTTCCCGACGCTGGCATGAGCGTGTGGCCCTGGATTGCCGGGACAAGCCCGGCAATGACGAATGAGGGAAGGCGAGGCGG
>DRPD01000119.1 GCA_011374735.1 Thermopetrobacter sp. | reverse complement strand
CCGTTCACCACCATGGCGCAGCAGCAAACGAAGCGGCCCGCCGTCAGCGCCGTGCAGGCGACGATCATGGTGCGCGCCACCCTCGTGGCGCTCAACCACGCCAACCGCACCGGCAACTACACGGTGTTGCGCGAGTTGACGACGCCCGGCTTTCAACGCGCCAACAGCGCCGCCCGGCTGGCCGTCATCTTCAACGATCTGCGCCAGAAGAACCTCGACCTGTCACCGGTGGTGGTGCTGCGCCCGGTGTTCAATCCCCTGCCCTTCGTCAACCGGCGAGGCCTGCTGGTGCTGAAAGGGCATTTCCCCAGCCGGCCGCTGGGGGTGCTGTTCACCCTTGGATTCGCCAATCTCAATGGACGTTGGGTGTTGCATGTGATTGGAGTCGACGCCAAACCGCTGCGTGCCGCCGCGCCCGCGTCCAAACCGCAAGCCGGGCCCAAACCGAAGCCAAAACCCAAGGCCAGGCCGAAAGCCCGCGCCAAATCCGGCAAGGGCGATCTGAAGAAGCGATAAGCCGCGCTCAGATCCGTTCCGGCAACCCGGCGAAGATGGCGGCCAGGGTCTGGCCGGCGTCGAGGTTCAGCGCCCGCGTGCGCGCCAGCAGGGTCATCGCCGCCTCGCGCGCCTCCGCTATGCGTCGCGCCCGCGCCACGTCGCCCTGGCGCGCCGCATCGGCCGCCTGTCGCGTCAGGTGTGTGTCCAACAGCCGCATGAACAGGTCGAAATCGGCCCGCTGACCGGCGCCGGCGGCGGCGCGGGCGATGGCATGCAAGGCGGCCGCATCGCCGCGCGCCGCCACGCACCGGGAAAACCATTCCGCCGCCTTCGATTCCAGCAGCTTGAGCGCCAGCCCGGGGCTGCCGTCGGCCAGCCGCGCCGCCTTTTCCCGTTCCTCCGCCGGCCGCTCCGGCGCCAGCCAGGCCAGCGCCCTGGCCGCGTCGTCGTCACACAAGGGCCGCAGGGCGAGACGGCGGCAGCGTGAGCGGATGGTCGGCAACAAGCCGCCCGGCGCATGGGAGGCGAGAAAGAACACCACCTTTGCCGGCGGTTCCTCGAGGATCTTCAGGATCGCATTGGCGGTGGAGCGGTTCATCTCGTCGGCCACATCGACGATCACCACCCGCCAGCCGTCGTCCGCGGAGGCGGTCAACGACAGGAAATGGCCCAACCGCCTGGCGTCTTCCACCACGATCTCCTGGCGCAGGCGTTTGGTGCCCGGCGCGACGGAGCGGCGCAGCACGAACAGATCGGGATGGCTGCCCGCCGCCACCCGCCCGAACACGGGATGCTCTTCAGGCACCTGCAGCGTATCGGCATCCGGCGGCACGTCGTCGCCGTGGGCCAACATGAAGCGCGCCGCGCGAAAGGCCAGCGTCGCCTTGCCCACCCCTTCCGGCCCGGTGAGCAGCCACGCATGGGGCATGCGCCCGCCGCCAAGCGCCGCCAGCAGCGCCCGTTCGGCTGCGCCATGGCCGATCAGCCGCGCCGTCGTCTCCGGCCTGGGCCGCATCGCTCCTTCGCTCATGACGCCCCGTCCAACAGCTTTTCCATCTCCCGCCAGATATCCGCCGCCACCTGTTCCCACGGCCGGGTGGCGTCGATCACCACGCAGCGCTGTGGATTTTCCTCCGCGATACGCAGAAAAGCAGCCCGCAGCTTCTCATGAAAGGCCAGGCCGAAACGCTCGAACCGGTCTTCCCCGTTGCCGCGCCCGTGGGTGCGGGCCAGCCCTTCGGCCGGATCGATGTCGAGAATGAACGTGAGATCGGGCTTCGTGCCGCCCACCACGTCACGTTCCAGTGCCTCGATCAGCGCCAGCGGGCAATCGCCGGCGTAGCCCTGATAGGCGCGGGTGGAATCCATGAAGCGATCTGAGATCACCACCTTGCCTTCGGCCAGCGCCGGGCGGATCACGTCCCTGAGATGCATCTCACGCGCCGCATAGTTGAGCAGCGCTTCGGCGGTAGAATCGAGGCTGTCCGGGTCACCGGTCACCAGCAGGGCGCGGATACGCCCCCCCATCTCCGTGCCGCCCGGCTCACGGGTGGTGACGACCTTTCGCCCCGCCGCGCGCAGCCGTTCGGCCAGCCGCGTCACCTGCAAGCTCTTGCCCGCGCCCTCGCCGCCTTCGAAGGTGATGAACGTTCCCTCAGCCACCCAGCATCCACACCTTGATGGTATCCAGCGCCCGGTGCCACATGTCGGTATCTTCCGCCACCGACTGGCCCGTCACCAGGGGATAGCGGGCGATCAGCCGTTCTTCAACGAAAATGCGCAATTCGGCCACCGCCTGGCCGGCCGCCACCGGCGCCATCAACGGCCCCGTGTAGTGCACCGACGCGCGGGCCCGCTTGCGTTCCTTGTCCGACAGGCGCACCACGATGTCGTCGCGCGCCACCAACGGCACCAGTGAGGTGGCGCCGCCCCAGATGCGGGCCTGGGTCACCTGTGCGCCCTTGCCATAAAGCTTCACCGCCTTGAAGCGGGCGAACCCCCAATCCAGGATGCGTTTCGCCTCCGCCGCCCGCTCACGCTTCGATTTCAGGCCGCTGATGACGGCGATCAGGCGCCGCCCGTCACGCACCGCGGACGCGACGAGGCCATAGCCCGCCTCTTTCGTGTAGCCGGTCTTCACCCCGTCGGCGCCGGCATAGCGGCCCAGCAGCGGGTTGCGGTTGCCCTGGCGGATGTTGTTCCAGGTGAAGCCGCGTTCGCGGTAGAGCTTGTAATACTCGGGGAACACGGCGATCAGATAGCGGGTCAGCGCCGCCAGTTCGCGTGCCGTCATGCGGTGCTTGGGGTGCGGCAGGCCGGTGGCGTTGACGAAATGGGACTTCACCAGCCCCAGCCGGCGGGCCCGGGCGTTCATCATCTGCGCGAACGCCGCCTCGGAACCGGCGATGCCTTCGGCGATGGCGATCGCCGCGTCGTTGGCCGACACGATGACGACGGCGCGCATCAGGGTGTTCAGGGGAATGACTTCCCTGGGCCTGGCGAACATGGTGGAGCCGCCCGATGGCGCGCCGCCGCGCTTCCAGGCGTCCACCGACACCTCGAAGGTCGCATCCTCCGACAGCTCGCCCTTTTTCAACTTCTCGAAGACCAGGATCATGGTCATGATCTTGGTCATGCTGGCCGGCGGCATCGGCACGTCGGCGTATTTCTCGAAGAACACCGTGCCGGAACGGGCGTCCAGCAGGATGGCGTATTTGGCCTTGCTCTGGAATTCGGCCGGCAGCGCCGCCGCGGCCGGCCACAGCCAGCCCAGCCACATCAGCAATACCCCGGTCAGCATCCGCATCATGGAGCACATCATAACGCCGCGCGCCGCCGACTCAACATGACCGGCATTCACTTATCCGCAAGCAATTCGGCGCATTGCGCTTGCCGCGCCGCTGTATCATCATGCGCAGGGACAATCGCCGCTTTCAGGAAACGCCGTCATGCCCCTCGCCCATCCCGCGTTCGCCAACCTGACGCTGCCGGTGATCGGCGCGCCGATGTTCCTGATCTCCAACCCCGATCTGGTGATCGCCCAATGCCGGGCCGGCGTCATCGGCGCCTTTCCGGCCCTCAACGCCCGCACGACGGACATCCTCGACGACTGGCTCTCCACCATCGGCGAAAGAACGGCGGGCCACGCGCCGTTTGCCGTCAACATGATCCTGCACAAGAGCAACACCCGGCTGCGGGACGATCTGGCGGTTTGCGCGCGGCATCGCGTGCCCATCGTCATCACCTCATTGGGCGCGGTGCGCGAGGTCTATGACGCGGTGCATGCCTACGGCGGGCTCGTCCTGCACGACGTGATCACCGTGCGCCATGCGAGAAAGGCGCTGGCCATCGGCGCCGACGGGCTGATCGCCGTGTGCGCCGGGGCGGGCGGCCATGGCGGCACGCTGTCGCCGTTCGCCCTGGTGCAGGAAATCCGCGCCTTCTTCGACGGGCCGCTGTTCGTGGCGGGCAGTATCGCCACGGGCGATGCGGTGCTGGCCACGCAGGCGATGGGGGCCGACGGGGCCTATGTGGGATCGCTGTTCATCGCCAGCCAGGAGGCGGCGGCCGGCGACGCCTACAAGCGCATGATGATCGAGGCCACGGCCGCCGACATCATCTACACCCCGGCCTTCACCGGCATCCCCGGCAATTACCTCAAGCCTTCCATCGCCGCCGCCGGGCTCGACCCGGACAAGCTGCCGGAGGGGCCGCAACAGGCGGCCGATTTCCGCAAGGCGGCGGAAGGCAGAAAGGCCTGGAAGGACATCTTCAGCGCCGGCCAGGGCGTCGGGGCGATCCGCGAGGTCGCGCCGGCGGCGGCGATCGTCGAACGGCTGAACCGCGAATACGAGGCGGCGCGGCGGCGGCTTTGCGATTGAGCTTCAGGATTTCCCGCGGGCGATCTCCACGCCCAGCATGGCCCCGGGCACCCGGTCGAGCTTTTCCACCCGCACCCGCACCCGGCGCGCCAGCGGATGCGCCAGCACATGATCGGCGATACGCTCCGCCAGCGTCTCCACCAGATAGATATGGCCTTCGTCCAGAATGGCCCGGATGCCGCCGGTGAGATAGTCGTAGCTCAGAGTGTTGGCGATGCGCTCATGGCGCGGCGCGCTGGGAATGTCCACATCCACGCTGATGCGCACCCGCTGGGTGTCGCCCTGCTCCACATGATGCACGCCGATGAAGGCGTCGAACACCATGTCGCGCACGAAAATGCGATCCAGCCCCTCCTCTCGTGGCTGCTCGACGGGTTGAAGCCGCCTGACGGTCATCGACGCCCCTTTCCTTTAACACCAGGCCACCACTGGCACCCGCTCCCATATGGCCCGGACATGCCGCCATGACAAGTCTCGTCACCGACCAAAAGGCCTCTTGCCCGCAACGGCCCGCGCATGGACCTGCATCCATTGCCGGCTGTGTCGGCAAGGCTGCATGGACGTGCAGCGCAACGACGTCATCGTTCTGGCCGGACGCGGCTTCGGGCTGAAGGTGGCCTTCGACGCCGCTCAGTCAGTGCGAGAGAGCTCCTGCGTCGCTGGCGGCAAATGCGTGCGGGCCTGCCCGACCGGAGCGTTGCGCCCTCATGGCGCCGTCACCTGCCCCTGCCCGGCCCCCGGTCATCCCGTCCGGGCTAGGCTCAGGACCCATAAATGACGTGGATGCCAGCGGCGCTTTCGCAAAATAGCGCCGAGACTTTCTTTCGCAGGCAATACCTTGTGGTATTGGCAAGAAAGAAAGGCCGGCGATATGCAGCGAAAATGTCGCCCGAAGGGGCTGGCGAAAATGCCCGTCCACGCGCAAAGGCATTTGACAATATAGCATTTTCGCCAGACTGGCGCGGCGGATTTATTGAGACCAGACCCTAGGGCATCGTGTTCCGTGATCGCTTCCCCACCGCCGACGGCAAGGCCGTCTTCGCCCCCGCCGACCTCATGCCGCCGGATGAGCAACCGGACGACGCCTGGCCCTTCGTGCTGACCGCCGGGCGGGTGCTGGAGCATTGGCACACCGGCGCCATGACCAGTCGCGCCACGGTGCTTGACGCGCTTCAGCCCGCCCCGATCGTGGCCATGAACGCCCGTGACATGGCGGCGCTGGCGGTGGAAGACGGCGGCATGAGGACGGCGGAGAAGAAGAAGAACGCCGAAACGGCGATGCATGATGAATGGCGAATGAATGCACCCTTCAACCTCCATACAGGCGGCGGCCGCTAGGCTGCATGGACACCTCGCAAAGGGGGTATCGACAACATCGCCAATGAGGAGGAACCATCGCCATGTCGTCCACCCTGTTCCGCGCCGCCACCTTCGGCCTCGCCCTGCTGGGCGGTGCCGCCGCCCTGCCCTTCACCGCCTCCGGGGCGTCCGCCGCCTGCGTCGTCAACGTCGCCGGCTGGGACGTGCTGTGGATGCGTTCCGGCCCGTCCACCGCCTATGCCCGCATCGGCTCCCTGCCGCCTTATGCCTGCGGTGTTTCTGTTACCGGCCCGTGCGCCGGCAACTGGTGCAAGGTGCGCTGGCGCGGCCGCCGCGGCTGGGTGAGCATGCGCTACATCTCCAGCGCCCCGCGCCCCGGCCATTGCGTCACCGGCGTGCCGCGCTGGGATGTGCTGTGGGTGCGTTCCGGCCCGTCGGTGCGTTACGCCCGCATCGGCTCGCTGCCGCCCGCCGCCTGTGGCGTGCGCATCCGCTATTGCAGCCGCTATCGCCCCAACTGGTGCAACATCCAATGGCGCGGCATCCGCGGCTGGGTGAACACCCGCTACCTGCGCTGATCCGCGCCCTTCGCGCCGCCCCCGCCATCGCCGGCAGGCGGTGGCGGGAAGGTGTTCAACGATTTGACAATGGCCATGCCAGTGCGCATGCTGCATCGTCTGTCATAGCCAATCACCAACCATGAAAGGCCCGCCATGCACCGCCTCTTCACTCCCCTCCTGTCCCTGCCCCTTCTCTTCGCCGCCAGCGCCATGCACGCCGCCGCCCAGCAAATGCCCGATGCGCAGCTGGCCAAACCGGTCATCGGGGCCTGTCAGGCCTGTCTGAAGAACTATTCGGTCGATGAGCTGGCCGACATTCTGCGTTCGGAAGGCTATGGCGCGGTCAAGAAGCTGAACGACACCCTGCTCTCCTTCAAGGCTTCCGGCGAGCCGATGGGGCTGGCCCTGACCAAGAATCAGGACATCGTGCTGCTGTTCATCGTATCGCGCCAGGCGTTGCCGTTGTCCGCCGTCAACGAATGGAACTACACGCGCGTCTACACCAAGCTGCACGTGAGCAAGCGTGGAAGCAACGTCCTGCGCCTGGTGCTGCCCAACGTGGGCCGGGCCGGATACCGCGACAAGGCGATCAAATCGGCCGTCCGCTTCTTCGCCCGGTCGCAGGTGCCGGCCTTCATCCGGTTCTACATGAAGGCCAGGAAGGCGGCGCAATAGCGGGCGATGTTCGGCGCGTCGTCAAAGCCGCTGCACCAGCACGCGCACCACGGGGCGTTTGCCCCAGTGTTCCTTCGCCGCGAAGCGCACGGCGCGGCGCAATCGTTCGGCCACCAGATCGTCATCACGGCGATGCGCGCCGCTTAAGCCATCCAGCGCGTCGTCGGCGGAATCGAGCAGCACCTCTTCCATGGGCTGGCCGTCCGCCGTCAGTTCCGGCACGCCTTCCAGCGCGATGCGCAGCGGCGCGCGCACCCGCCCCTTGCCGTCCAGCGTCACCGCCAGCGCCACCAGGCCGACGAACGACAGCTTGCGGCGGCGCTTCACCGGTCCGCCTTCGCCGGCCACGATCAGATGCCCATCGACGTGCCAGTGGCCCGACGGCGCCTCGCCCACCACCTCGGCCGGGCCCGGCGCGATCCTCAGCATCCGGCCATCGTGGATCGTCGCCACCTCGGCGATGCCGTGCTGGCGCGCGAAGGTGGCCTGCTGCATCATGTGCCACGGCTCGCCATGCATGGGGATGAGGCGGGCCGGGCGCAGCAGATCGTAGAGCACCGCCAGATCCTCCTGCATCGGGTGGCCCGATGCATGCACGCCCGCCTCGCGCGCCGTGGTGATGACCTCCACGCCACGCATGGCCAGCCGGTTGATAATGGAGATCACCGCCTTCTCGTTGCCGGGGATGGTGAAGGAGGAAAAGATCACCGTATCGCCACGCTCCAGCGCGATGCGCGGATGGGTGTCCGCGGCGATGCGGGCCAGCGCGGCGCGCGGCTCGCCCTGTGACCCGGTGCACAACAGCGCCACCTTGTCCGGCTCCAGATAACCGAAAGCGTCCTCGTCCAGAAACCGCAGGGAGCCATCCAGCAGGCCGCATTCGCTGGCCGCGGCGATGATGCGGCGCATGGACCAGCCGGCCACCACCACCTCGCGCCCGGCCGCGCGGGCCGCTTCCGCCACCGCCTTGATGCGCGCCACGTGCGACGCGAAGGTAGTCACCGCCACCCGCCCCGGCGCGGCGGCGATCAGGCGCTTCAGCGTTTCGGCCACCACCCGCTCCGACGGCGTGCGCCCGGCCCGGGTGGCGTTGGTGGAATCACAGATCAGGGCCTCTACGCCGGCGTCGCCGATCTCGCGCAGCCGATGGAAGGAGAACGACGGCGGGATGGTCGGCGTCTCGTCCACCTTGAAGTCGCCGGAGTGCACCACGACACCGGCCGCAGTGGTGATGGCCAGCGCGTTGGGCTCCGGCAGCGAATGGGTGACCGGCACGTATTCCACCGCGAACGGCCCCAGCTCGATCACCTCGCCCGGCACGGCGCGGCGCACTTCCACCACATCGTCCAGCGCCAGCTCCTCCAGCTTGTGGCGCAACAGGATGGCGGCGAAGCGCGTGGCATACACCGGCGCGCCCAGCCGCGCCGCCAGCCATGGCACGGCGCCGATGTGGTCTTCATGGGCGTGGGTGATGACGATGGCCAGCAGATCGTCCTTGCGTTGTTCGATGAAACTGATGTCGGGCAGGATCAGCTCGACCCCCGGCGTCGTCTCGTCGCCGAACATGACGCCGCAATCGACCATGATCCACTGGCGGCGCGCCCCGCGGCCGAAGCCGTAGAGATAGAGATTCATGCCGATCTCGCCGACCCCGCCCAGCGGCAGCAGCACCAGATCGCCGCTCATGACGACGTCCTCCCCGCCGTGACGTGGCGCGCCTCGCCACTGAGCACGCGCCGCATCACGCCGTCCGCCAGGCGCAGGATCAGCGCCCCGTCCTCGCCGATGTCGGCGAAGGTGCCGGTGAGTGTTTCATCGCCCACCCGCATGGTGAGCCGTTCGCCCAGCCCCCAGGCGCGTTTCAGCCACGCCCGGCGGGTGTTGGCGAAACCGTAGTCGAGCCACACCTCGTGCCAGCGGTGGAAGGTGTCGCTGAGCGCGTTTGCCGCCTCTTCCGGCGTGACCGTGACAGCGGCGTCACGCAGCGCCGTGGCCGGCCAGCGCACGTCTTCATCGGGCGGCGCGTGGG
>DRPD01000118.1 GCA_011374735.1 Thermopetrobacter sp. | reverse complement strand
CGGCCAGATACAGGGCCATGCCGCCGAAGCCGCAGCCGATGTCCAGCACCCGCATGCCCGGCTCGATGGCCAGCTTGGCGGCCAGGTGGCGCTTCTTGGCCAGCTGCGCCTCGGCCAGCTCCATGTCGTCGCGCTCGAAGAAGGCGCAGGAATATTGCAGATCCGGGTCGAGAAACAGCCGGTAGAAGCGGCGATCGACATCATAATGATGAGCGACGTTGCGCCGGGCGCGGGTGCGGCTGTTGCGCTGCCTCAGGTGGCGGGTGAGGTGGCGCAGCCCGGCGGCCAGCCGGCCCGGCGCGGGCATTCGTCCGGCGCGCAGGTTGCCCACCAGCAGCTCCAGCAAGTCCTGGGCGTCGCCTTCTTCGATGGTCAGCGCGCCGTGCATGTAGGCCTCGCCCAGATACAGATCAGGATCGCGCAGCAGCCGCCCCAGCCACCGGCGGGAGGTGATGCGCGCCACGACGGGGCGGCCGGAACCGTCGCCATAGCGGTGGGAGCGGCCGTCAGGGTCGTAAATGGTGAGATCACCATGCTTCACGGTGCGCCGCAGCACTCGGTCGATCAACTTGTACATCGCTCACGTCCTCCCAGATCGCCGCCACGCCGGCCGGAGGCGCTTTCAGGCGGCTTTGCCGACGCTGTCCTCATGGTGGATCCGCGTGCCCAGCAGGGTCAGGAACCGGGCCAGCCAGGCCGGATGGGCCGGCCAGGCCGGCGCCGTCACCAGATGACCGTCGGTCACCGCCGTGTCGATGGCGATGTCGGCATATTCGCCGCCGGCCGCCTTCACTTCCGGCGCGCAGGCCGGATAGCACGAAATGGTGCGTCCCTTCACGATGCCGGCGGCGGCCAGGATTTGCGCGCCGTGGCAGATGGCGGCGATGGGCTTCTTCGCCGCGTCGAAGGCCCGCACCAGATCGATGACCCGCTCATCGAGGCGCAGATACTCCGGGGCGCGGCCGCCGGGGATGACCAGGGCGTCGTAGTCCTCCGCCTGCACGGCGTCGAAATCGGCGTTGAGGGTGAAGTTGTGGCCCGGCTTTTCCGAATAGGTCTGGTGGCCCTCGAAATCGTGCACCGCCGTGGCCACCTGTTCGCCGGCCTTCTTGTCCGGGCAGACGGCGTCCACCTGATGGCCCACCGCCAGCAGGGTCTGGAACGGCACCATGGTTTCGTAATCCTCGGCGAAGTCGCCGCACAGCAGCAGAATCTTCTTCGGCATGGCATGTCCTCCCGAAACATCATGAGTGTGTTTTTTTTCGTTTTGCCGATATTACGCCGCATCCGACGCCGCGTCAAAAGCGCGCCATATTGCCGACACCCTCTTCCGGCATGTTGCCGGCGGAGGCGGCGAACCCTTCGAGCGCGGGGCGGGGGTGCGCCTTCGGAGAGGGGAACTCATGCGGATCGGGCCTGTTGACGGGGAACATGTCACCACGCGCGCCGCCACCGGCGAGACGCCGGGCGGCGGCACCTTGAGCATCGACCTCAACGCACTGGTGGAGAACTGGCGGCGATTGGACGCGGCCACCGGCGAGGCCAGCACCGGCGCGGTGGTGAAGGCCGACGCCTACGGGCTGGGCATGGAGCCGGTGGCCAGGGCGCTGCACGCGGCCGGCTGCGATACCTTCTTCGTGGCGCTGCCGCAAGAGGGCGTGGCGTTGCGCCAGGCGCTGCCGGAGGCGGTGATCTACGTGTTCAACGGCCTGCCGCCCGGTGCAGCGGGTGTGTTCGGCGAACATGCGCTGCGGCCGGTGCTCAACTCCTGGGACGAAGCGCGCGAATGGGCCGCCTATTGCCGCGCTTGCGAAACCCGCCTGCCGGCGGCGGCGCACATCGACACCGGCATGAACCGGCTGGGGATGAGCGCGAAGGAAGTGGAGCGGCTGGCGGCCGGCGGTGAGGTGTTGGACGCCTTCCGCCTGACTTTGGTGATGAGCCATCTGGCGTGCGCCGACGAGCCGGGCTGCGAGATGAATCAGCGGCAGATGCGGCGCTTTCATGAATTGCGTGCCGGGCTGTCCGGCGCGCCGGCCTCGCTGGCCAATTCGGCCGGCTGCTTCCTGGGGCCGGATTTTGCCTGCGACGTGGTGCGGCCCGGCATCGCGCTTTATGGCGGCAATCCGTTCAGCGCCAGCAGCCGCCCCAATCCGATGCTGCCGGTGGTGTCGCTGCATGCGCCCATCGTGCAATTGCGCGCCGTCGCGGCGGGCGAGAGCGTCGGCTATGGCGCCACCTGGGTGGCGGGGCGCGACAGCCGCATCGCCACCGTCGGGGTGGGCTACGCCGACGGATTCCCGCGCGCCGCCGGCGGCGG
>DRPD01000117.1 GCA_011374735.1 Thermopetrobacter sp. | reverse complement strand
GTCCGGTCATGACATCCGCGGCTGGCTGGCCATCGCGCGCGGCATGGACAAGCCGGCCGACGAGAACATGAGCTGGCAGGAATACGCCTTCCGCCGCATGACCAAGGCCAACCCGTTCCCGGCCGTCATGGGGCGCGTCTGTCCGGCCCCGTGCGAGGACGGCTGCAACCGCAACGTGGTTGAGGACTATGTCGGCATCAACGCCCTGGAGCACTACATCGGCGACTGGGCCATCGATAACGGCATGACCTACGAAACCCCCGTCACCAGCGGCAACGAGGCGAAGAAGAAGGTGGCCATCGTCGGCTCCGGCCCCGGTGGCCTGGCCGCCGCGTTCTTCCTGCGCCAGAAGGGCTTCAACGTCACCGTGTTCGAGGAGCACGAGAAGCTGGGCGGCATGATGCGTTACGGCATCCCCACCTACCGCGTGCCGCGTGACAAGCTGGACGCCGAAATCCAGCGCAT
The DNA here is from genome assembly GCA_011374735.1 of Thermopetrobacter sp. Lineage (GTDB taxonomy): Bacteria > Pseudomonadota > Alphaproteobacteria > Rhizobiales > Aestuariivirgaceae > Thermopetrobacter. The sequence continues at coordinate 4,837 of DRPD01000117.1, read as the reverse complement.
TCTCGACATGGGCGTGGAGGCCCGCACCGGCACCCGCGTCGGCGCCGACGTTTCCGTGGAGCAGCTGGAGGACGAGTTCGACGCCATCTTCTGGGCCGTCGGCGCCCAGAAGGGCCGCCCGCTGCCGGTGCCGGGCTTCAATGAGTGCGAAAACTGCATCACCGGCGTGGAATTCCTGGAGGCCTTCAACCAGGGCTGGGTCTATGGCACGGCGAAGCGCATCGTCGTCGTCGGCGGTGGCGACACCTCCATCGACGTGGCCTCCGTGGCCCGTCGTCTGGGCCACATCAAGGAGGTGCGCAAGACCGACAATATCGACGGCAAGATCGGCGGCTTCACCGCCGATGACGTGGCCGGCATCCTGCAGCGTGAGGGCGTGCAGGCCGTGCTGACCTCCCTGTTCCCCATCGACGAGATGGTGGCCGCTGAACACGAGCGCGAGGAGGCCATGCGCGAGGGCGTCGAGATCAAGGGCGGCGTCATGCCCCTGGAGGTCATCAAGGAGGGCGACAAGGCCGTCGGCCTGAAGATGTGCGAATGCAAGATGGACGGCATGACGCCGGTCCCCATCGAGGGCACCGAATTCACCGTCGAGGCCGACCTCATCGTCTCCGCCATCGGCCAGTATGGCGACTTCGAAGGCTTCGAGGACTTCGCCAACGAGCGCGGCTTCATGGACACCGACGCCTACTTCCGCGTCGCCGGCAAGGAGAAGCATTTCGCCGGCGGTGACATCATCCGCCCGCATCTGCTGACCACCGCCATCGGCCATGCCCGCATCGCCGCGGACGAGATCGCCCATTTCCTGTCCGGCGAGGAGTTGGAGAAACGCCCCAAGGTGGACGTCGCCCACTTCAACCTGCTGGGTGAGCTGGCCCAGCGCGGCCACGACGTGCAGCCCTATGACGGCAGCCAGACCATGGGCACCAACGACGCCGAATGGGCGGTGCACAACTACGAGGATCGCGCCTCCTCAGACGTCATCACCCACGAGGAGCTGTATCTCGGCCACTTCACCGAGCAGCCGCGCGCCAAGCGCGAGGAGATCCCGGTGGATGCGGAGAAGGTGCTGGGCCACTTCGACGAGCGCATCAAGCCGCTGACCGAGGAGCAGGCGCAATACGAGGGCGAACGCTGCATGAGCTGCGGCCTGTGCTTCGAGTGCGACAACTGCGTCATCTACTGCCCGCAGGACGCCGTGCACCGGGTGAAGAAGGACGAGCGCGCCGTCGGCCGCTACGTGTTCACCGAATACACCCGCTGCGTCGGCTGCCACATCTGCGCCGATGTCTGCCCGACGGGCTACATCAAGATGGGGCTGGGTCAGTAACAACGCCTGAAGGACGGCGGAGGAGCTCATGAAGGCAGGCTTGAAGACCGTGATGCTGGCGCTGGCCGTCATGGCCGCGCCCGCGTTGGCCGGTGATGTGGCGCCGAAGGTGCCCATCGACCGGAGCAAGGGCGAATGCGTGCTGCCCGGCCCCGAAATGCGCCGCCAGCACATGGAGCTGCTCAAGCACCGCCGCGACGCCACCATGTATGACGGCGTGCGCGGCGGCAAGGTGGCCTTTGCCGCCTGCCTGAATTGCCATGCCGTGAAGGGTGACGACGGCAAGCCGGTCACCGTCAAGTCGCCGCAGCACTTCTGCCGCGTCTGTCATGATTACACGGCGGTCAAGGTGGACTGCTGGAGCTGCCACGTCTCCGTGCCGCGCGACGGCGCCGGCAAGCAGGCCCTGCGACCGCCGCATCGTGGCGCCACCGATTTCGCCGCGCTGAAGAAATACCTGAAGGAGGGCCGAAAATGACCGACACCTCCCTCTCCGGCAAGGCCCGCCGCGACTTCATCAAGGCGGCGCTGGCCACCGGCGGCGTGCTGACGCTGGCCCCCGGCCTGATGCTGCTGACCACCGGCGCCGGTGGCGAGGCGGCGGCGGCCGACGGCAAACCCGCCGTCGACCCGAAGAAGCGTTGGGGCATGCTCATCGACACCACGAAGTGCACCGATGATTGCGACAAGTGCGTCAGCGCCTGCAAGGAAGAGAACGGCTGGCAGGCCGAGGACGGCTCGCTCACCGACGTGCAGTGGATCCGCAAGGTCAACGTCAAGGACCCGGCCACCGGCTTCGCCATGTCGCTGCCGGTGATGTGTCAACACTGCGCCAACCCGCCGTGCGTCGATGTCTGCCCCACCGGCGCCTCCATGCAGCGCGTCGACGGCATCGTGCGGGTGGACATGCACATCTGCATCGGCTGCCGCTATTGCATGATGGCCTGCCCCTACAAGGCCCGCTCCTTCGTCCACGAGGATATCCCGGAAGAGCGCAAGAAGCCGCATGCCCCGATGGGCAAGGGCTGTGTGACCAGTTGCGACATGTGCGCCCACCGTGTCGATGTCGGGCAAATCCCGGCCTGCGTGGAGGCCTGCGACAAGGGCGCCATGATGTTCGGCGACCTGAACGACCCGAATGCCGGGATCAGCAAGCGGCTGGCGGAAATCCCCACCTATGAGATCCGCGCCGATCTGGGGCTCGATCTGGGCGTGCGCTACACGCGCCTGCCGTAAGGGAGATTGTTGGGACATGAAGCGCATCCATTATTCCCTGCTGGAAGGCCGCGCCGGCTATTACGCCGCGCTGCTCGTGCTGGGCGCCATCATCGGCACCGGCCTGCTGGCCTTCTGGTATATGGAGCATTACGGCCACATCGTCACCGGCATGACCAACCAGATCGTCTGGGGCATGCCCCACGTGTTCGCCGTTTTTCTCATCGTCGCCGCCTCCGGTGTGCTCAACGTCGCCTCCATCGGCAGCGTCTTCGACAGGAAAGCCTACAAGCCGCTCTCGCGCCTCTCCGCGGTCATGGCCGCGGCGGTGCTGGCCGGCGGCCTGATGATCCTGGTGCTCGATCTGGGCCGCCCCGACCGGCTGATCGTCGCCATGACCTACTACAACTTCAAGTCCATCTTCGCGTGGAACATGATCCTCTACAACGGCTTCTTCGCCGTGGTGCTGCTGTATCTGTTCGTGCAGATGTCGCGTTCCTTCGCGGTGCAGAAATACAAGAAGCACGCCGGCATGGCCGCCTTCCTGTGGCGCCTGATCCTGACCACCGGCACCGGCTCCATCTTCGGCTGGCTGGTGGCCCGCCAGGGCTATGACCTGGCCGTCTTCGCGCCGATGTTCATCGCCATGTCGTTCTCCTTCGGGCTGGCCATTTTCCTGCTCCTCATGATGGCGCTGTATCGCGCCGTCGGCCGCCCGCTGGGGCATGGTCTGGTCAACCGGCTGGGCCGCCTGCTCGGCGTGTTCGTGGCGGTGGCCGCCTATTTCGTCGCCGTCGCCCACCTGACCAATCTCTACGCGCCGGAACATCAGGCCTATGAGAAGTTCATTCTGGCCGGCGGCAACATCTACACCTGGCTGCTGTGGGGCGGCTTCGGGCTGATCGGCACGGCACTGCCATTGTTTCTGCTGTTCTCCAATGCCGCCCGGCGCTCCTTCGCGCCGGTGGCGTGGGCCTCGCTGCTGGTGATCCTTGGCGGCCTGGCGCTGATGTATGTCATCATCATCGGCGGCCAGGCCTTCCCGCTGGTCATGTTCCCCGGCAAGGAGGTATCGAGCGGCTTCGTCGATGGCGTGATCAACAGCTACACGCCCAGCCTGCCGGAAATCGCGCTGGGCCTGGCCGGCGCGGCGCTGGCCGTCGCCATCACCGTGTTCGCGGCCAGGGTGCTGCCCATCCTGCCGCGCTCGCTGGCCGATGATGACGTGGACCCCCATCTGGCCCGCGCGGCCGACGTGGTGGAGCTGAAGAAGGCCGCCTGAGGACTGGCCGCCATCCGGCATGGCGCTTGACAGCGGCCGTGCCTTGGGCGACGCATTCGGGCCATGCCGGCAATACCCCGCATCCTCATCGCCGCCGCCGCCAAGTCGTCGGGCAAGACCACGCTCACCGTCGGTCTGGCCCGCGCCTTGAAAGATCGTGGCCTGACGGTGCGGGCCTTCAAGAAGGGCCCCGATTACATCGATCCCCTGTGGCACCGGCTGGCCGCGGGCCGCGCCGGCTACAATCTCGACTTCAACACCCAGTCGCCCGACGAAATCCTGCGCCTGCTGGCGCTCAAGGGCTCCGGCGCCGACATCAACATCATCGAAACCAATAAGGGCTTGCACGACGGCATCGACCTCAAGGGCCGCGATTCCAACGCCGCGCTGGCCAGGCTGACGCAAAGCCCCGTGGTGCTGCTCATCGACACCGAAGGCACCACCCGCGGCATCGCCCCGCTGCTGCTGGGCTATCAGGCCTTTGACCCGGCCGTCAGCATCGCCGGTGTCATCCTCAACCGCGTCGGCGGCCCGCGCCATGAGGAAAAGCTGCGCGCCGCGGTGGAAACCTACACCGACATCCCGGTGCTGGGCGCCGTGCCGCGTGATCCCGCGATGGTGCTGCCGGAGCGCCATCTGGGCCTGACCACCCCCGGCGACATGGAGGCGGAGCTGAGCGCCCATGTGGATCGCATCGCGCAGGCGGTGCGCGGCGGCGTCGATCTGGATCGCCTGCTCAGGATTGCGGCGACGGCTCCGGCCCTGGAGATGGCGCTGCCGCCCGCCCCGCCGCCGCCCGCGCCGGACGTGCGCGTCGCCATCGCCCAAGACGCCGCCTTCTGCTTCACCTACGCCGACGATCTGGAGGCCTTCGCCGCCGCCGGCGCCGAACTGGCGCCGTTCTCGCCCATCGCCGATGAACGCCTGCCGGAGAACATCGACGGCCTGTTCCTGCCCGGCGGCTTTCCCGAAACCCACATGGCCGAACTGGCCGCCAATGAGAGCATGCG
>DRPD01000116.1 GCA_011374735.1 Thermopetrobacter sp. | reverse complement strand
TTCCTGATGATGGCCATGGCGCGAGACTAGCCGAAGGGAAACACCTGTTCCACCACGTAGGGGCCGCCGCCGCGCGACGGGCGGGCGGAGAACAGGGCGAAGCGCGCCACCGTGAAGGGATCGGCGGCGAACAGCCCGTGGCGGCTGGTGAAAGCGCGCACCTCGGCGGGATCGGCGCCGCGGCAACGGGCGATGGTGACATGGGGGACGAAGCGGCGGGTTTCCGGTTGCAGGCCGGCCGCCCGGCAGGCCCGTTCATGGGCTTCCCGCAGCCGGGTCAGGGCCGCATTCGGCTCCACCAGCGCATGCACCGAATGCGGCCGCTTGCCGCCGAAGAAGCCCGTCCCCTGCAGGCGCACGCTGAAGGGCGCGGCGTCGATGGCGGCCAGCCGCCGCACGATCTCGCCGGCCGTCATGTCGTCGATGTCGCCGATGAAGCGCAGGGTGATGTGATAATCCGCCGGGTCGATCCAGCGCGCCCCATGAATGCCGCCTTGCAGCATCTGCAATTGCAGGGCCACGGGTTGGGGGATTTCCAGACCGGTGAACAGGCGCGGCATGGGACGAGGCTTGTCGCGCCGGGGGGCGAAAGTCAAGTTGACGGCGCGCTCACTTGCCGCGGGTGATGATGAAGCGGGCCAGCGCGCGCAATGGATCGGCCGCCGCGCCATAGGGATCGAGCGCCTCCACGGCGTCATCGACGAGGGCGGCGGCGCGTTGCCGCGCTCCATCAAGCCCATACAGATCGATGAACGTGGCCTTGCCGGCCGTGGCATCCTTGCCGGTTCGCTTGCCGACCGCCTCCGGCGCGGCGGTGGCGTCCAGGATGTCGTCGGCGATCTGGAAGGCCAGCCCGATGTTATGGGCGTAGACGCGCAGGCGTTCGCGGTCTTCGGCCGCCGCGCCGGCCAGAATGGCCCCGGCCTCCGCGGCGAACCGGAACAGGGCCCCGGTTTTCAGCATCTGCACGGCGCGTACCATCATTTCGTCATGGCTGGCCGCTTGCTCCGCCTCGATGTCGAGCATCTGGCCGGCCACCATGCCGTGATGACCGGCCGCCTTCGCCAGCGCGTGGATCAGCCCGGCGCGCACCTCGGCGGAAGGGTGGGTGGCGGCGTCGGCCAGCACCATGAAGGCGTGGGTGAGCAGGGCGTCGCCGGCCAGGATCGCCGTGGCCTCGTCGAAGGCGACGTGACAGGTGGGGCGCCCGCGGCGCATGGCGTCGTCGTCCATGGCCGGCAGGTCGTCGTGCACCAGCGAATAGCAATGCACCATCTCCAGCGCCGCCCCGGCGCGCAGCGCGGCGGCGTCATCGCCGCCCAGCAGGCGGGCGCTCATGCGCAGCAGATGGGGCCGCACCCGCTTGCCGCCGCCCAGCGCGGCGTGGCGCATGGCCCGCATCAACCGCGGCGCCGCCCCCGCCGGTGGCAGCAGATCGTCGAGCATCGCCTCGATGTCAAGGGCGGTGTCGGCGAGCTCTTCCAGCAGGCTCGTGGGTTTTTTCATGTTCGCACGTCGGTTCCGCTCTTGCCCCGGCCGGCCGCCTTCGTGTATATGCACCGCCCATATGTAATGCATCATCTCCAGCAGGACAAACGGCCATGAAAGACGGCATTCATCCCGACTATCACACCATCAAGGTGGTGATGACCGACGGCACCGAATACATCACCCGCTCCACCTGGGGCGAGGAGGGCGCCGAGCTGAAACTGGAAATCGACCCGAGGTCGCACAGCGCCTGGACCGGCGGCGCCCAGCATCTGGTGGATCGCGGCGGCCGGGTGTCGCGCTTCAAGGAGAAATACGGCTTCCTGGGCGGCGGCAAGAAGTAGGCGGCCCGGCGGCCCGCGCATGATCGAGAGAGGGCCCGCCCGCGGGCCTTTTTTCATGCGCGGCGGCCCCGGATAACGTGTTTGCTGTTTCACGGGCTCATGGCATGTCAGCATGAAACCGCTTCGCGGCGGCCCGCAAACACCGTCACATGATCAAAGGAAGGCCCGCCCGGCTTAGGGTCTGGTCTCAATAAATCCGCCGCGCCAGTCTGGCGAAAATGCTTATATTGTCAAATGCCTTTACGCGTGGACTGGCAT
>DRPD01000115.1 GCA_011374735.1 Thermopetrobacter sp. | reverse complement strand
CGGTCAGGCCGTCCATTTTCGGCATCATGCGGTCAACGACGAGCACATCATAGTCGCCGTCGCGGGCCATTTGCAGGCCCTCTTCGCCGTCAGCGGCGTGATCGGCGACATGCCCGGCCTCCTTCAGCCCCTTGACCAGCCAGCCGGCGGCTTCCGTGTCGTCTTCGATGACCAGCAATTGCATCGGTTTCGCCCCAGCCCAACGGGTTACGGAAATATCCTCCAAGGTAAGGCGAACCGGGGCAAATCGCCAGCCCCGGTTCGCGGTCCGGTCAGGTCAGCCCTTGTGCTTGCCGGCGTCAATCGGCAGGGCGACGAAACGCTGGCTCTGGCCGGAGCGGATCAGGAACAGCACCGATTTGCGGCCCTCGCGCGCCGCCTTGTCGAGCGCGGCGCGCACCGCCTCGGGCGTTTCCACCTCGATGCCGGCCACCTCGAGAATGACGTCACCGGGGCGCAGGCGCTTGTCCTCGGCCAGCGAACCGGGGCGGACGGTGGCGACGCGCACCCCCTCGCCGTCTTCCGCCGGCGCCAGATCCAGCCCCAGGCCGGACAGCGAAACGGCGGCCTTGCCTTCGCCATGCGGCGGCGCGAAGGAGCGGGCGATACGGTCATCGGCCGGCATGCGGCCCACGTTCAGGCGCCGGGTCTGGCGTTGGCCGTCGCGCAGGATGTCCAGCGCCACTTCCGACCCCGGCGCGACGCGGGCGATCTTGCGGGCCAGGTCGCGCGGATCCTTCACCGCGTCGCCATTGACGGCGAGGATGGTGTCGCCGGTTCGCAGGCCGCCCTTCTCGGCCGGAGAGCCCTTGCCAACCTTGTTGACGATGGCGCCGCGCGGCTTCTCAAGGCCCAGGGATTCGGCCATGTCCTTGTCCACCGGCTGGATGCTCACCCCCAGCCAACCGCGGGTCACGCGCCCCTTCTCCTTCAGCTGGGCGACGATCTCCTTCGCCACCGATGCGGGGATGGCGAAGCCGATGCCGACCGACCCCCCTGTGGGGGAGAAGATGGCGGTGTTCACGCCGATCACCTTGCCGTCGAGATTGAAGGCCGGGCCGCCGGAGTTGCCCTTGTTGATGGGGGCGTCGATCTGCAACAGGTCGTCATAGGGGCCGATGCCGATCTGGCGGCCCTTGGCGGAGACGATGCCGGTGGTGACGGAGCCGCCAAAGCCGAACGGGTTGCCGACCGCCACCACCCATTCGCCAACACGCGGCTCCTTGTCGGCGAACGCGACATGGGGGAAGCTGCGGCCCTTCGCACCCTTGACCCTCAGCAGCGCCAGGTCGGTCTTCGGGTCGCTGCCGATGACCTCGGCGTCATAGGTCTTGCCGTCGTGGGTCTTGATGCGCACCTTTTCGGCATGCCTGATGACGTGATGATTGGTGACGATGTAACCGTCCGGCGAGATGAAGAACCCGGAGCCGACGGCGCGGCCGTTGCGGAACGGATGGCGCGGCATGGGGCGGAACTGCGGGCCGAAGCGCTCGAAGAACTCGCGGAACTCCGGCGGCAGCTTGTCCAGCCCCGGAAAGCGGCGGAACTTCTCGCGCAGTTTGGCCGGCAGCGGCCCGCGCGTCTCCACTTCCACGGAGATGACCGCCGGCATCACCTTCTCCACCAGGTCGGCGAAGCCCTTGGCGGGGGCGAT
>DRPD01000114.1 GCA_011374735.1 Thermopetrobacter sp. | reverse complement strand
TCGAGGCGGAACTGGACGACGGCTGGCTGCGCTTTGAAAACCGTGAGCATCTGGACGAATATCTGGACGCACTGGAGAGCTGAGGGCGGCCGCCATTGACGAAAAGGCCGGGCCCGGGCGGGGGCGGCCTTCCGGCGCGTCAGCGCACGTCGAGCACGGAGGTTCTCGCGCGGCGCGCCACCTCCGACGCGGTGGAGCCGAACAGAATGCGGTGCCAGCGCGAGCGGCCTTCGTCGGAGACGACGATCGCCTGATACCGGTCGCCGTGTTCGCAGATCTTCTCCACCGGATCGCCAATGGCGACTTTGGTATCCTTCACGGGGATGTCCAGCGTCTGAAGCAATTCGCGCGCGTCCTCCACCGCCTGGCGGGCCTTCTTCAGCTCCTTGCGCGTCGGGGCGACGGAGAACAGCACGATCTCCTCGCCCGCCTCATGGGCCAGCACGGCGGCGCGGCGCACCGCGTTCATGGAGCGCGCGGTGCCATCGGTGCAGATGAAGAAGCCCTTCTTCTTCAGGCTGTCGCGGGCGATCATCACCGAACAGGGGGCGAGCGCCAGCACCCGTTCGGCCACCACATGATGGAACAGCAGCCATAAACCGGAGCGCTTCCAGCGGCGCGGCTCGCCGAGGATGATGAGGTTGTAGGGGCCAAGCTCATATTGATCGAGAATGCCGGAGGCGATCTCCGGCGCCACCTTCAGCTTCAGCACCACCTGACGGCCGTCGGGACAGGTGAAGGTGATCTTGTTGTCGCCGGCGCTGTCGCCCCAGGCCTCGGTGTGCAGCATGGAGGACTTGCATTCCTCGATGGGCGGCAGGTTCAGCTCCGCGCGCAGCACGTCCAGCGCCTCGCGCAGCAGCCTGAGGCCCGGCAATTCGATCCCGGCTTCCAGCATGTTCTGACGGGCCAGCTTCACATGCACGCCGCCGCTTCTGTCCACCGGGCGGACGAACAGCAGAACGATGTCGCAGGTGGGGCAGTCGGCCAGATGGGCCGCCATGCGCACCACATACATGGATTCCCCGTCGCGCAGGGAGACCAGCACGCGAAAGCGGTTGCGGCGCTCCGCCTGCAATTTCTCGTATTGCTTGCGCACCGCCTGCTCATGCCGCGCCGGCAGTGGCGAGCCCTTCAGACGGTCGAGAATGCCCATCGCCTCAGCCTCCCAACAGCGGCCAGTAGAACCAGGCGGCCAGCAACATCAGGATGGTGGACATGATAACCATCCGCCAGCCGACCTTCAAAAAGTCCGTGGTTTTCAGATAGCCCGACGCATAAACGATGGTGCAGGCCGGGGTGCCGACCACGGTGAGATAGGCGAAGGCGGAGGACACGGCGGTGATGAAGCCGAGAATGATGGGGCTTTCGCCGGCCGCCTGGGCCAGGTTGAGAACGATGGGACCGAGCACCGCCACCGCGGCGCCGTTGCTCATGGTGTTGGTGACGCCGGTGGTGAGCAGCGACACGGCGGCCCACAGGCCGATGCCCTCGCCCATGCCAACGGGCTTGAGCAGCGACAGCACGCTGCTGGCCAGCCAGGCGGCGGCGCCGGTGTCCTTCATCTGCACGCCCAGCGAAATGGCCGCCGCATACAGCAGCACCACGCCCCAGTTGACGCCGCTGTTGACATCCTCCCAGCGCACCAGGCCGGCGATCAGGAAGGCGGCGGCGCCGGCCACGGCGATGGTGCCCATGCCGACCTCGCCGGACCAGAAAATCCAGCCGATGAGAATGGCGAAGAACAGGATGATGGCCACCCAGTCGCCGGGGCGCAATGGCCCCTGCTCCAGCACCTTGGCGCGCAGCCGGGCGACGGCGCGGTCGAGACGCTTGTATTCCGGCCGGAAGGCGGTGAGCAGGATGAGCGTCACGAACGGCAGCTGCAACAGGAACACCGGATAGGCGTAGGCCATCCATTTCGCGTAATCGATCAGGTATTTCGCCGTCTCCGGGTTGCCCGGATCGTAGAAGAACTCCTTCCAGTAGCCGATCATGATGGCGTTGCGCGCCCCGCCCGACGGCGTGCCGATGCCGGCCACGGAACAGCCGTAGGAGATGGAGAACAGCAGCACGGCGGCGAGATTGCGCACCTTCTTCGGATCCTGCGAGGTGAGCGTGATGAGGGTGATGCCCACGGGCAGCATCATCGCCGCCACGGTGTGCTCGCCGATGAACGAGGCCAGCAGGCCGGACACGGCGGAGATGCCGAAGGCGATGTAGGCGGTGCGGGTGCCGGTCAGGCGCACGATGCCCCAGGCGATGCGGGTGTCCAGCTTCTG
>DRPD01000113.1 GCA_011374735.1 Thermopetrobacter sp. | reverse complement strand
GGGCCCGGCTCGATGATCGAGACGTGAATGTTGAAGGGCCTCAGCTCCAGCCGCAGGGTGTCGCTCAGGCCCTCCAGCGCGAACTTGCTGGCGTTGTAGGCGCCGCGCCATTTCATGGCCACGAAGCCCAGCACGGAGGAGTTCTGCACGATGCGGCCGCCGCCGTTGACGCGCATGGCCGGGATGAGGCGGCGGGTAAGGTCGTGCCAGCCGAACAGGTTGGCCTCGAACTGGGCGCGCAGCACCTCGCGGGTCAGATCCTCCACCGCGCCGGGCTGGCCGTAGGCGCCGTTGTTGAACAGGGCGTCGAGCTTGCCGCCGGTTCGCATCAGCACCTCGTCGGCGCACAGCTTCACTGATTCTTCATCGGCGTAGTCCAGATGCAGGGAGGTGAGGCCGAGCGATTTCAGCTCTTCGATGTCCTCCGCCGTGCGGGCGGTGGCGAACACCTTCCAGCCGCGCTCCTTCAGGCCCAGCGCGCAGGCGCGGCCGATGCCCGATGAACAGCCGGTGATGAGGATGGTCCTGCCCATGGCAAACCTGCTTGCCCGATTGGCGCGCCTGCGTCAATGTAATCGGCGGCATCCGCAAGGGAGCACGGCAATGCGGAAGACGATTTGCGGACATCGGGTGATCGGCGTGGCGGGCTTCAAGAACGCCGGCAAGACGACGCTGGTGGCGGCGCTGGTGGGCGAGCTGTCGGGGCGGGGCTTCGCCGTCTCCACCATCAAGCATGCCCATCACAGTTTCGACATCGACCATGAAGGCCGCGACAGCTTCCGCCACCGCCAGGCCGGGGCGCGCGAGGTGGCGGTGGTGGCGCGCGAACGCTGGGCCATCATCCATGAACACGCGGCGCGGGAAACGCCGGCGACCCTGGAGGAGATGCTGCGGCGGATGAGTCCGTGCGATCTGGTGATTGTGGAGGGCTACAAGGCCGATCCGCATCCGAAGATCGAGGTGCGCGGCGCCACACCGCCGCCGCGCGAACTGGCCGGGGACGATCCAAGCATCGTGGCGCTGGCGGTGGCGGGCGGCGCGGCGGCGGCGGCGCCGGTGCCGGTGTTCGACCGCGACGATCACGCCGGACTGGCCGATTTCATCATCACGTTCATGGACATGCGGGAGGCGGCGGCATGAGCGCGCCGGGCAGGCTGGCCAACGACTGTTTCGCGGCCATCGCGGAGATGATGACCCACGATCAGGCGCTGGCGCTGCTGAAGGCGCGGCTGCGCCCGGTGGTGGGAGCGGAAACGGTGCCGCTGGCGGCGGCGGCGGGGCGCACCCTGGCCGAGGACGTGATCGCGCCGCGCGACATTCCGGCCTTCGACAACGCGGCGATGGACGGCATCGCGGTGCGCCACGCCGATCTCGACCCGGATACGGAAACGGTGCTGCCCGTCGCCTTCACGGTGATGGCCGGCGACGTGCCGCGGCCGCTGCCGGCTGAGGCGGCGGCGCGCATCTTCACCGGCGCGCCGATGCCGCAAGGGGCCGATACCTGCATCATGCAGGAGGACCTGACGTTCGAGAACGGCTATGTGCGCATCCCGCCCGGCGCGAAGC
>DRPD01000112.1 GCA_011374735.1 Thermopetrobacter sp. | reverse complement strand
GGCGGCGGGTTCGGCGCCCACATGGGCGGCGATGTCGGCCAGGGGCGCGGGGCCGTGCTCCTTTAGATAGTCGTGGATGGCCGACAACATCGGCTCAGCCCGCCTTCAGCGGCTGGCCGGCAACGGGCATGACGCCGCGCCGGCCCAGATGGCGGACGAACAGCAGCACGGCGGCCATGTAAACGGCGTTGGCGCCGATCCACAAGGCCGACGTGGCCGGATGGGCGGCGAAGGTGGCGGCCTGATAGAAGCTCGTGGCGGCCACCCAGGCCACCGACGTGCTCCACAGCCCCGCGAACAGCGCCCAGCGCAAGCCGGCCTCGCGGGTGATCGCCCCGAATACCGCCACGCACGGGAAATACAGCAGCACGAACAGCATGTAGGCGAAGGCCCCTGCCCTGCCGTCGAAGTGCCGGATCATGGCGCCGATGGCGGCGGCCTCCACGCCTTGCGCCTGCGCCACCTTCTTCACATCGCCGGAGGCGGCGGACAGCCCCAGCGGGTCGAGCAGCGCATCCTTCAGGGCGGCCAGATTGGCCGGAATGGTGGCGAAGGCCGCGCGGATTCCGGCCATAAGGTCGAAGGGCTTTTCCGCCGTCGCCGCCGCGGCCGGTTCGTCCATGCCGGCATACAGGGCGTTCAGGGCGCCGACCACCACCTCCTTGGCGAACACGCCGGTGAACAACCCCACCGTGGCCGGCCAGTTGTCCTGGCGGATGCCCAGCGGCGCGAAGGCCGGGGTGATGGTCTTGCCAATCACCGTCAGCACCGACTTCTCGCCGTGCTGATTGCCGAAGCTGCCGTCGGTGCCCAGCGAGTTGAGCACGCCCAGCAGGCCGACGACGAGCACGATGATCCTGCCGGCGCCGAACAGGAACCCCTTCAGGCGCAGCCAGGCATGGGCCAGCAGATCGGCGAGGCCCGGCAGGCGATAGGGCGGCAGTTCCATGATGAACGGCAGGTTGGCGCCTTGCAGCAACGTGCGCTTCAGCAACAGGCCGGTGAGCACGGCGGCGGCGATGCCGACCAGATAGAGCGCGAACACCACGTTCTGGCCCCCGGCGCCGAAGAAGGCGGCGGCGAACAGGGCGAACACGGTGAGCCGGGCGCCGCAGGACATGAACGGGGCCATCATCATGGTGGCGATGCGGTCGCGCGGGTTTTCCAGGGTGCGGGTGGCCATGACCGCCGGCACGTTGCAGCCGAAGCCGACGATCAGCGGCACGAAGGCCTTGCCCGGCAGGCCGATGGCGCGCATGGCGCGGTCGGCCACGAAGGCGGCGCGGGCCATGTAGCCGGAATCCTCCAACAGCGTCAGGCCAAGATAGAGCAGGCCGATGACGGGGATGAAGGTGGCCACGGTCTGAATGCCCGCCCCGATGCCGTCGGCCAACAGGGCGATGAGCCAGGCCGGCGCGCCGACGGACAGCAGCCCGGCGCGGGCGCCATCGACGAAGATGGCGCCTGACAGGATGTCGAAGAAGTCCACGAAGGCGCCGCCGAGGTTGATGGTCAGCGTGAACAGCAGATACATGGCGGCGAAGAACACCAGCGGGCCGGCGAAGCGATTGAGCACCACGGCGTCAATCCTGTCGGAGACGGTGGCGGGGGCGGCGTCGGCCCGCCGGGGCAAGGCGGCGCGGGCCAGCTCGTTGGCCAGCCGATAGCGGGCGTCGGCCAGCACGAGATCGATGTCCTCGCCCAGCGCCGCTTCGAGTTTCGCCACCCGCTCTTCCAGTCTGGCCCGCACATCATCGGGCAGCAGGGCGCGGGCCTGATCGTCGCCTTCCAGGGCGCGGACGAGTAGCCATTCGGCATCCACGCCATGACGGGCGGCGGTGTCCTCCGTCTGCGGCAGCAGCTCGGCCAGCACGGCGGCGACGGCGGCCGGCCATGACGGTTTCGCGGCCGGGATGGGGCGGGTTTTCGCCGCTTGGCGGATGGCGGCCCGCAGCTCCTCCACGCCTTCGCCCTTGCGGGCGTTCATCGGCACCACGGGAATGCCCAGCGCCTCGTGCAGCTTGCGTGCATCGACGAAATCGCCCTGCCCTTCCGCCACATCGGTCATGTTCAGCGCCAGCACCATGGGGCGGCGGGCCTCCATGAGCTGCACGGTCAGATACAGGTTGCGCTCCAGATTGGAGGCATCGACGATGTTGACGATCACGTCGTGCGGCTCGGCGGTGATGGCATGGCGCGCGATGGCCTCGTCCAGCGCCGCGCCGTCGTCATCTCCCGCGCCGGCGCTCAGGGAATAGACACCGGGCAGGTCGATGACGCGGACATCACCTTGCGCGTCGCGGCAGAAGCCTTCGCGGCGCTCCACGGTGACGCCCGGCCAGTTGCCGGTGCGCTGGCGCGCCCCGGTGAGGCGGTTGAACAGCGTGGTCTTGCCGCTGTTGGGGTTGCCGGCGAGAAAGATGGTGAAGCCCGCCGGCGCCGCGCGTTTCGGGGCTTCGGCGGGGCCGTCGCCGCAACATTCCCTGGCCATGGTTCAGGTGTTCCGTTCGATCAGCACCTGGCGGGCGGCAGCCGGAGCCAGGGCC
>DRPD01000111.1 GCA_011374735.1 Thermopetrobacter sp. | reverse complement strand
GACACCGGCATGGGGCTGGAGCGCATCGCCGCGGTGCTGCAAGGCACCCACGACAACTACGAGATCGACCTGTTCAGGACACTCATCGGCGCCATCGAGGAACTTTCCGGCGTCCGCCAGGGCGAAACCGACGCGCCGTCGCACCGCGTCATCGCCGATCACCTGCGGGCCACGGCGTTTCTCATCGCCGACGGCGTGCTGCCCTCCAACGAGGGCCGCGGCTACGTGCTGCGCCGCATCATGCGCCGCGCCATGCGCCACATCGAGCTGTTGGGCGTGAAGGAGCCGCTGATGCACCGCCTGTTCCCGGTGCTCAAGGACGAGATGGGCGCCGCCTACCCGGAGCTGGCGCAGGCCGAGGCGCTGATCACCGAAACCATGCACACGGAAGAAACCCGCTTCCGCCGCACCCTGGAGCGCGGCCTGCGCATTCTCGACGAGGAAGCGGCGAAACTGAAAAAGGGCGACGTCTTTCCCGGCGAAGTGGCCTTCAGGCTCTACGACACCTATGGCTTCCCGCTCGATCTGACCGAGGACGCCCTGCGCGCCCGCGGCATAAGCGTGGACAGGGCCGGCTTCGACGCCGCCATGCAGCGCCAGCGCGAGGAAGCCCGCAAGCACTGGGCCGGTTCCGGCGAGCGGGCCGAGGATGCCGTCTGGCTGGCGCTGAAGGATGAGCTGGGCGCCACGGAGTTTCTGGGCTACGACACCGAGCGCGCCGAAGGGCTGTTGCAGGCCGTCGTGCGCGGCGATGAGCGGGTGGAAAACCTGAACGCCGGCGACGAGGCGGCGCTGGTCTTCAACCAGACCCCGTTCTATGCTGAATCCGGCGGCCAGGTGGGCGATCGCGGCGTCATCCGCTTCGCCAACGGCGCGGTATTCACCGTTGCCGACACCCGGAAGCGCGGCGGCGGTCTGCATGCCCACATCGGCAAGCTGGAGGAGGGGGCGATCACCGTCGGCGACGAGGCGACGCTGGAGGTGGATCACGCCGCCCGCGCCACCACCCGCCAGCACCATTCCGCCACCCACATCCTGCACGAGGCCCTGCGCCAGGTGCTGGGCGAACACGTCACCCAGAAAGGCTCGCTGGTCGCCCCCGACCGCCTGCGCTTCGACTTCGCCCACCCCAAGGCGTTGACGGACGACGAAATCACCCGCATCGAGGAGCTGGCCAACACCGTGATCGCCCAGAACGCGGAAGTGGAAACCCGCCTCATGGGGCTGGAGGAAGCCCGCGATGAAGGCGCCATGGCCCTGTTCGGCGAGAAATACGACGACGAGGTGCGCGTCGTCGCCATGGGCCGCCAGCCGGAAGACGCCCCGGCGAAGAAGGACAAGGAAATCTTCTCCATCGAGTTGTGCGGCGGCACCCATGTCGCCCGCACCGGCGACATCGGCTTGCTCAAGATCGTCTCCGACAGTGCCGTGTCGGCCGGCGTGCGCCGCATCGAGGCGCTGGCCGGAGCCGCCGCCCGGCGCTACCTGCAACGGCAGGAGCAGCGCCTGCGCGAGGCCGCCCAGCTGTTGCAGATCCGCCCCGAGGACGTGCCCGATCGCATCGCGGCGCTGATGGAGGAGCGCAAGGCGCTGGAGCGCCAGCTGGCCGAAACCAGAAAGAAGCTGGCCATGGGCGGCGCGTCGGCGGCCGAGGAGCCGGTGGAGGAGATCGGCGGCGTCAAGGTGATGCTGAAAGTGGTGGAGGACATCCCGCCGAAGGAGCTGCGCGGTCTGGCCGACGCCGGCAAGGGCAAGCTGAAGTCCGGCG
>DRPD01000110.1 GCA_011374735.1 Thermopetrobacter sp. | reverse complement strand
GGCGTGGCGGCGGTGCATGGCGCGGCGTTCGGCGCCTCGCCCAACTTCCGCGTCTCCTACGCCACCTCCACGCAGGCCCTGAAGGAAGCCTGCACGCGCCTTCAGCGCTTCTGCGCGGCCTTGCGTTGAACGGAAAAATTGCCCCGGGTTCCAAAAGCCCGCGCAACAGCCGTTCGATCATTCGGAGCATCAATGATGGTGCCCGCGACGGAATCCGTCTCCCCGCTTCGTAGAGGGAAGTGAAGGCCGCCAGCCGCGGCGCCTTCATCCCCGCTTCCCCCTGAAGCCAACCAAAGGAGACGATCCGATGAAGACACCGCTGAAACTGACCCTGGCCGCCGCCGCGCTCAGCCTGCTGGGCGCCTCCGCGGCGCTGGCCCACGGCCCCGGCCCGGTCGTCAAACGCCCCAATCTCATGAAGCTGGACGCCAACGGCGACGGCGTCATCACCAGGGAAGAGGTGGCCGCGGCGCGCGCCAAACGCTTCGCGAAAAGGGATGCCAACGGCGACGGCGTGATCACCGCCGCCGAAATCGACGCCGCCATCATGAAGCGGCTGGAAAAGCGCAAGACGCGCCTGCGCTATCGCCTGCTGGCGCGGCTCGACGCCGACGGTGACGGCACGGTGACCAGGGACGAGTTCGTCAACAAGCGCAACCGCCTGTTCGCCCGTCTCGATCTCAATGGCGATGGCAAGATCACCCGTCAGGAGGTCAAGCGGGTGCGCGCCAAATTCCGCCGTCGCATGAAGCGGCGCATGATGATGCGCCAGTGGCGCAAGCGCCACCAGATGGGCAATCCCGCGCCCTATGGCCCGCCGCGCTGATCGGTGCTATCTCCGGAACAGCCGGGGCGGAAGCGCCGCTTCCGCCCCGTATCCACCGGAGCCGCCATGCCGCCAGCGCCGTCCGATGAAGACCTCATGCGCGCCGTCGCCAGCGGCGATGACGCCGCCTTCGCGCGGCTGCTGGAGCGCCATCTGGAAAGCGTGCGGCGGCTGGCCTGGCGCATGCTGGGCAACGCCGCCGACGCCGACGATCTGGCCCAGGACGTGTTCCTGCGCCTTTGGCGCAAGCCCGACGGCTTCGATGCGGCGCGTGGCAAGTTCGGGCCCTGGCTCATGCGGGTGGCGGCCAACGCCTGCATCGACCGCCTGCGCCAGAACGCACCGCGACAGCTCGATGAACGGGCCGCCCACGCCATCCCCGACGGCCACCCCGGCCCGGAGGCGCAATTGCTGGCCGCGCAACGCCGCCAACGGGTGCGCGCCGCCATCGGCCGCCTGCCCGAACGCCAGCGCCTCGCCGTCACCCTGGCCCATGAGCTGGAGCACTCCAACATCGAGACGGCGCGGATCATGGGCCTCAGCGTCGAGGCCGTGGAATCCCTGCTGGCCCGCGGCCGGCGCAAACTGAAGGAGCTGCTTGCCGAGGAGCTGGCCCATATGCGAGGGAACGAGTGATGAGCGAGGAGATGACCATCGGCGCACTGCGCGACCTGCTGGAGCGCCACGGCGCGGATGAAGACCGCTGGCCCGAACGGCATCGCGCCGCCATGAAACGGCGGTGCGCCGCAGATCGCCGCGCCGCTCAGGCGCTGGCCGAGGCCCGCGCCCTTGACGCGCTGCTGGCCGAGCCCGGCCCGCCGCCGCCGAATCCGGCGCTGGCCGGGGCCATCCTGCGCGCCGCCCGTGGCGCGCCCGATGCGGCCAACGACAACCCGCCCGCCCGCTGGTGGGCGGCCGGCGCGTTGGCCGCCTCGCTGCTGCTGGGCCTGTGGCTGGGCCTCAGCGGCATCGCCGACGGCGGCGGCCTGCTGTCCGGCGCGGCCCAGGTGGCCGGCGCCGACCCGCTGGCCGACATCGTCGAACTGGTCACCGAACCGGAAGGGGGTGCGTGAATGCGCGAGCCGGGAAAACGCCGCTGGCCGTGGGTGCTGCTCATCGTCTCGCTGGCCCTCAACCTGCTGATCGTCGGCGGCGTCGCCGGCATGCTGGCCCGCCATTACGGCATCATGCGGTTCGCCGGGCTGTCCGACGGGCCGCCACATCATCCGCCGCCGCAATTGCGCATGGGCCGCCCCGGCCTGCTGCTGCGCGCCGCCAACCGCCTGATGCGCCGCCTGCCGCCGCCGCGCCGCCGCCAATTGTTCCAGATCATCCGCCCCCATCGCCAGGCCATCCGTGAGGCGACCCGGGCCGTCGCCGCCGCGCGCTTGCGGCTGGCCCGCGCGCTGCAAGCCCGGCCGCATGAGGAACGACGAATCTCAGCGGCGCTACGGGAGCTCAAACAGGCCGAGCTGCGCGCCCGCGCCGCCGTCATGGCGTTCAACGAAGCCTTCGTGCTGGCCCTGAACGAGCAGGAGCGGGTCCGTCTCGCCCGCCTGCTGGAGCGTTCTGGCCGCCGCCGGTTCCCGGCCCGCCGTTCAGACTTTCGGCGCAATTGAGCGATTGTGACTTGCGCCGCGCCGTCGCTTTGGTTCAATGGCCCCGTGACGAGTGTTCCGGGAGCGGCCAGCGATGTCCGTTTCGGCCAGACGCCCCACCCACATGCTGCACCGCACCTTGCGCGACGGGTTGCCCCGCGCCGTGCGCGCCGCGGGCGTGCATATCTTCGATGACCGCGGCAGGTCGTATCTCGACGCATCGGGCGGCGCGGCGGTGTCCTGCCTCGGCCACGGCCATCCGCGGGTCATCGCCGCGGTGCGCCGGCAGCTGGAGACGATGGCCTTCGCCCACACCGCCTTCTTCACCAATGAGCCGGCCGAGGAGCTGGCCGACGCCCTGGCGGACAGGGCCCCGGGCGGCGACTGGCGGGTATTCTTCCTGTCCGGCGGATCGGAGGCCAACGAGGCGGCCCTGAAGCTGGCCCGCCAGATCCAGATCGAGCGCGGCGAGCCGACCCGCGATCACATCATCTCGCGCCGCCAGAGCTATCACGGCGCCACCATCGGCGGCATGTCCATCTCCGGCCGCACCCCGATCATCGGCGGGCCGCACGCCTCGCCCAACCCGTTCGCGCCGCTGTTCAGCCCCATCGTGCGCAAGATCGTGCCGTGCTACCCCTACCGCTGGCAGCGCCCCGAAGAGACGGAGGAGGACTACGCGGCGCGCACCGCCGGCGCGCTGGAGGAGGCCATTCTCGACATCGGCCCGGAGCGTGTCTGCGCCTTCATCGCCGAGACGGTGGTCGGCGCCACCCTGGGCGCGGTGGCCCCGGCGAACGGCTATTTCCGCCGCATCCGCGAGATTTGCGACCGTTACGGCGTGCTGCTCATCCTCGACGAGGTGATGTGCGGCACCGGCCGCACCGGCACCTTCTTCGCCTTCGAGCAGGAAGGCATCGTGCCCGACATCATCACCCTCGCCAAGGGTCTCTCCGGCGGCTATCAGCCGCTGTCGGCCATGATGGTGCGGGCCGATCTGGTGGAAGGCATCGAGAAGGGCTCCGGCGCCTTCGCCCACGGCCACACCTGGGTCGGCCACGCCACCGCCTGCGCCGCCGGCGCGGCGGTGCTGCGCGTCATCGACGAGGACGACCTGCTGAAGCGCGTGCGGGCCATGGGCCAAACCCTGCGCGGGCTGCTTCGGGAGCGTTTCGCCGATCATCCCCATATCGGCGACATCCGCGGCCGCGGCCTGTTCATGGGCCTGGAGTTCGTCGCCGAGAAGGAGACGAAGCGGCCCTTCGCGCCCGCCGAACGGATCGCCGCCCGCCTGAAGCGCCACGCCATGCGCCGCGGCCTGATCTGCTATCCCATGAGCGGCACGGCGGATCGCTTCCGCGGCGACCACGTATTGCTGGCCCCGCCGTTCATCATCACGGCGGGTGAACTGGAGCAGCTGGTGGACAGGCTGGCCGCCGCCGTCGCCGATACCCTGGCGGATACAACCAAAGTATGAGAGGGCGGTTTCATGGCTTGCCACGCCGCCGATTCCTTTCTAGGCTGCCTGCAATCACACGAAACACGCGTGCAACCTAGAGGGAGGATATCTCATGAAGAAACGTGTATTGTTGGCGCTGGCGGCCGGGGCGCTGGCCGTGACGGCGGCGCTGCCGCAGGCGCTGGCCGGCACCAAATTCATTTCCATCGGCACCGGCGGCATCACCGGCGTGTATTATCCCACCGGCGGCGCCATCTGCCGGCTGATGAACAAGATGCGCAAGGAAACGGGCATCCGCTGCTCCGTGGAGTCCACCGGTGGCTCCATCTACAACATCAACGCCATCCGCGCCGGCGAGCTGGAGTTCGGCGTCGCCCAGTCCGACTGGCAGTATCACGCCTACAACGGCACATCGAAGTTCAAGGACAAGGGCGCGTTCAAGGAGCTGCGCGCCGTGTTCTCCGTGCACCCCGAACCGGTCACCATCGTGGCCCGCAAGGACGCCGGCATCAAGACCATCCTCGATCTGAAGGGCAAGCGGGTCAACATCGGCAACCCCGGCTCCGGCACCCGCGGCACCTGGGAGGTGATCGAGAAGGCGCTGGGCTGGAAGCGTTCCGACCTGAAGCTGGCCGCCGAGCTGAAGTCGGCGGAAACCGGCCAGGCCCTGTGCGACAACAAGATCGACGCCTACTTCTGGCTGGTCGGCCATCCCTCCGCGCTGACCCAGGAGACGCTGGCCTCGTGCCCGTCGGTGCTGGTCAACGCCCGCGCGCCGGGCATCGAGGCGATGGTCAAGGAACGCCCCTACTACTCGCTGGCGGCGATCCCCGGCGGGCTGTATCCCAACCATCCCGACGACATCCCCACCTGGGGCGTGCGCGCCACGCTGGTCACCTCCGCGAAGGTGCCCGAAGACGTGGTTTATGCGCTGGTCAAGGCGGTGTTCGACAATTTCGCCGCCTTCAAGAAGCTGCATCCGGCCTTCGCGCACCTGAAGGAGGAGGAGATGATCTCCGCCTCGCTCTCCGCGCCGCTGCATCCGGGCGCGCTGAAGTATTACAAGGAACGCGGCTGGATCAAGTGAGCCACCAACATCGAAGGGAAGCCTCCGGGCTTCCCTTCATGCGTTTTGTCGATCGCGTTTGATCATTTGACCCGCTTGGGAAAACGATTTGAAGAACAGGCGGCCGTCGACCGAAGCCCCGCCGCACAAGGGGCGAGGACGGCAAGAAGGGGAGGGAAGAGACATGGCCAAGGAGCCGCAAACCGCCACTATGAGCGCCGAGGAACTGGCCGCGGAGGCCGACGCCGGGGCGCGCGATCCGCTCGGCTGGCAGGGCCGGGTGTTCATGGGCCTGCTCATCGCCTGGTCGCTGTTTCAGATCTACATCGCCTCGCCGCTGCCGCCGCTGTTGCAGGAATGGTTCCGCGCCATCGGCCTCGACATCCCCTTCTACATGGGCTCGGTGAAGACCCGGCGCATCCATCTGGCCTTCGCCATGGTGCTGGCCGCCATGGCCTTTCCGCTGTTGCGTTCCGCGCCGAAGGACCGCATTCCCTGGTATGACTGGCTGCTGGCCGCGCTGTCGCTGGTGGTGACCCTCTACGCGGTGGTGTTCCAGACCGCCATCGCCGAACGCTCCGGCGATCCGGTCATGGCCGATCTGGTGATCTCCGCCGTCGGCATCGTGCTCATCATGCTCACCACCTGGCGCGCCCTGGGGCTGCCGCTGGTCATCGTCATCTCGGTGTTCCTGGCCTACGTGTTCTTCGGCGACAAGTCCTGGGTGCCGGAGGTGATCCAGTGGAAGGGAGCCAGTTTCTCCAAGGCCATGTGGCATTTCTGGATGCAGGAGGAGGGCGTCTTCGGCAAGCCGCTGGAGGTGTCCACCACGCTCATCTTCCTGTTCGTGCTGTTCGGCGCCATCCTGGAGAAGGCCGGCGCCGGCGGCTATTTCATCAAGACCGCCTTCGCCCTGCTGGGCCATTTGCGCGGCGGGCCGGCCAAGGCGGCGGTGGTGGCGTCGGGCCTGTCGGGGCTGTATTCCGGCTCCTCCATCGCCAACGTGGTGACCACCGGCACCTTCACCATCCCGCTGATGAAACGCACCGGCTTCACGCCGGAGAAGGCCGGCGCGGTGGAGGTGGCGTCTTCCACCAACGGCCAGCTGACGCCGCCGGTGATGGGGGCCGCCGCCTTCCTCATCGCCGAATTCACCGGCACTCCATACTTCGACCTCATCAAGCACGCTTTCGTGCCGGCGCTGATCTCCTACATCGCGCTGGTTTACATCGTTCATCTGG
Organism: Thermopetrobacter sp.; assembly: GCA_011374735.1. Classification (GTDB taxonomy): domain Bacteria; phylum Pseudomonadota; class Alphaproteobacteria; order Rhizobiales; family Aestuariivirgaceae; genus Thermopetrobacter. Next base: position 2,828 of record DRPD01000110.1, on the reverse strand, counting down.
AGGCGGTGAAGATGGGCCTGAAGGGGCTTCAGAAGCCCGATACGGGCCGTACCCTGGCCCAGTCGATGATGCTGTTCGTCGGCGGCTTTCTGGGCATGATGGCCCTGTTCCTGCTGGTTTATTACGGGCTGGGCTGGATCAAGACGGCGTTTCCCGGCATGACCCAGACCACGGTCATCATCGGCTTTCTCGTCGCCTATGTGTTTCTCGCCTGGCGGGCCTCGAAGCATCCCGATCTGGAGATCGACGACCCCGACAAGCCGATCACCGCGCTGCCGCGCGCCGGCGCGGTGGCCATCACCGGCCTGTATTACCTGCTGCCCATCATCCTGCTGATCTGGATGATCATGATCGAGCGCACCTCCGCCGCCACCGCCGCTTATTACGCGGTGCTGGCCATGACCTTCATCGCCTTCACCCAGCATGTCATCAAGGGCATCTTCCGCGGCGACGGCCATCTGTGGGCCGGTCTCAAGCGCGGGTTCCTCGACTGGGTCGAGGGTCTGAAGGCCGGGGCGCGTTCGATGATCGCCATCGCCGTGGCCACCGGCGCGGCCGGCATCATCGTCGGCACCATCGGCCTGACCGGCGCCCATCAGGTGATCGGCTCGTTCGTCGAATTTCTGTCCGCCGGGTCGCTGATCCTGATGCTGCTGCTGGTGGCGGTGATGAGCCTCATCCTCGGCATGGGCCTGCCGACGACGGCCAACTACATCGTGGTGTCCTCGCTGATGGCGCCGGTGATCCTCACCGTCGGCGCCCAGAACGGCCTGCTCATCCCGGCCGTGGCGGCCCACCTGTTCGTGTTCTACTTCGGCATCCTGGCCGATGACACGCCGCCGGTGGGCCTCGCCGCCTTCGCCGCGGCGGCCATTTCCGGCGGCGACCCCATCAAGACGGGCATTCAGGGCTTCGCCTACGACATCCGCACGGCGATCCTGCCTTTCCTGTTCGTCTTCAACACCGAGCTGCTGCTCATCGACGTGACCATATGGAAAGGCGTCTTCATCTTCGTCATCGGCGTCATCGCCATGCTGCTGTTCGCCTCGGCCACGCAAGGCTTCATGCTGGTCAAGAATCGCTGGTGGGAGACGGTGGCCATGCTGCTCATCGCCTTCACCCTGTTCCGCCCCGGCTTCTGGCTCGACCGGGTGCAACCGCCGTTCGTGGAGCATGCCGGCAATCAGGTGATGAAACTGGTCGAACAGGCCCCCGCCGGCGCGCTGTTCCGCATCCGCGTGGAAGGCCCGGACTTCAACGACCCCGACCGCGTCAAGGGCACCTACCTCAACATCGAGCTGCCGGCCAGCGGAGGCGGGGCGGAACGGCTGAAGAAGCTGGGGCTGATGGTGGAGCGGAAGGACGGCAAGGCGGCGCTGGCCGAGCCGCTGCCCGGCACGCCCTATTTCTCGCTGTCGCGCCAGTTCGACTTCTACGGCGACAAGCCGGTGACCATCGCCAAGGTGCTCACCCCGGCCAAACGCATGCCCAAGGAGGTGTTCTACATTCCCGCCGCGCTGCTGCTGGCGCTGGTGCTGTTCATGCAATGGCGCCGCCGCAATCGCTCCGGCGCGGCCATGCAACCGGCCGCCGCCTGAGCACGCCATCATGTGAAGGAAAGGCCTGAATCATGCCCGGTCTGAACTGCGAGAACATCCTGCTGCCCATCGATCTGGGCCATGAGAGCTCCTGGGCGAAAGCGTTGCCCGCCGCGGCCGATCTGGCCCGCCTGTATGGCGCCACGCTGCATGTCCTGACGGTGATCCCCGATGTCGGCATGCCGGTGGTGGGCGCCTTCTTTCCCGCCGACTTCGCCGAGCAGGCGCATCGGAAGGCACAGGACGCCCTCGCGGCGTGGATGAACGACCACATGGAGCAGGATGTCACCGCGCAGGCCCATGTGCGCTCCGGCACCATCTATGACGAGATCATCGCCGCCGCCGACGAGATCGGCGCGGAGATGATCGTCATGGCCTCGCACCGCCCGCAGATGCGCGATTACCTGCTGGGCCCCAACGCGGCGCGGGTGGTGCGCCACGCCCGCCAGCACGTGTGCGTGGTGCGCTCCGAGTGAGTCAGGTGTGGCGTTCGATGTGATCGGCCAGCCCGGCCGCCGCGTCCTGCAACAGATCGAGCACGTGCTCGAAGCCCTCCGGCCCGCCGAAATAGGGATCGGGCACCTCGCCGCCGTCGCCCTGGCGGGCGAACTGGAGAAACATCCTGACCTTGTGGGCCTGCGCGTCGCCGGCCATGGCCAGCAGATCGGCGTGATTGTCGCGATCCATCGCCAGGATCAAATCGAACCGCGAAAAGTCCGCCGGGCTCACCTGCCGCCCGCGCAAGCCGGAGATGTCCACCCCGCGCGCCGCCGCCGCCCGCCGCGCCCGGGGGTCGGGCGGCTCGCCCACGTGCCAGTCGCCGGTGCCGGCCGAATCCAGTTCGACGCGATCGAGAAGCCCGCGCCGTTCGAGTTCGGCGCGCACCACGCCCTCGGCCATCGGCGAGCGGCAGATGTTGCCCAGACAGACGAAAAGAATGCGCATGGATACCCCCGTGCGTGCCGGTTGCATGAACGAACTTGTTGCTCAATATGGATGAGATCGCCCCGGATCAAGACGGAAAAGCCGAAGGGGTGGATATGAATCGCCGGGGTATCCACGCCGCCGCCACTTGGCTTATCAGACATTGTGCATATATTCGCCGCCTGCTATAGGCGGGCGTCGGGAACGGCCCGCGACGGCCCCTCTGGACCAGCGAGCAAACGGGAACCGCCACCATGACCTATGTCGTCGTCGACAACTGCATCATGTGCAAATACACCGATTGCG
>DRPD01000109.1 GCA_011374735.1 Thermopetrobacter sp. | reverse complement strand
GCTGGCGCGGCAGCGGATGGGTCAGCAGATAGGGATCGACGCCACGCAAGCTGAGGCGCTGGCGCTGGTGCATGCGCCGGAACAGGTCGAGCATGCCCCTGCCGGATTGCCCGGCCCGCGCCAGATAGCGCGCCGCCGCCTGATCGGCCGCCGCCTCCTGGCCGCGCATGTAGGCCAGCAGGCCGCGGCGCAGCATCGACTGCCCGCCCATCATCACCCCGACGCCGCCTTCCGCCAGATCGCCTTGCCCCGTCGCCCCGGCCGCCGCCACGGCCCCGGCCGCCGCCAGCATGGTCAGGATGGCGGCCACGGTCATGTTCTCCACCGCGATGCCGCGCCGCACCAGGTGGCCGGCCGCGATGTGCGCCGCCTCGTGGGCCAGCACCCCGGTCAGCTCATTGGGCGTGCGCGCTTCGAGGATCATGCCGGTGAACACGAAGATGCGCTGCCCGCCGGCCACGAAGGCGTTGATGGCGTTGTTGTTGACGAGGTGCACCTTCACCGCCCGCGCGTGCAGGCCGGCCACCTTGAAGATGGGCCGCACGTAGGCGCGCAGCAGCGATTCGATCTCCGCGTCGCGGATGATGGACAGCCGGGGCGCGGCTTGCGCGGGCGGCGGCGGGCCGGCGGCCATGAGCGCCCCGGCGCAGGCCAGGGCGATGGTGCGGCGGCGGATCGGAGGCGCTGTCTGCATGGTGATTCTGGTGGCCGCCAATTGCGACCGTTTCAAGGCCGTTTTCCCTTGCCGTGGCGGCCGCGCGGCGGCTATGAGCGAGGGCATGAAGAGCCATCGCGCCATATCCCGCCGCGCCGCGAAGGTGGCGCCGTTTCTCGCCATGGACGTCATGCGCGAGGCCCGCCAGCGGCTGGCCGCCGGCGACGACGTCGTGCGCATGGAAGTGGGCCAGCCGTTCGGCCAGGCGCCGCGCAAGGTGCTTGAAGCGGCCCGCGCCGCGATGCGCGAGGAGCCGCTGGGCTACACCGACGCCGCCGGCCTCCTGCCCTTGCGCGAACGCATCGCCCGCCATTACCGGGAAACCCACGGGATCGATGTCGATCCGGCCCGGGTGTTCATCACCACCGGCTCCTCCGGCGCCTTCCTGCTGGCCTTTCTGGCCGCCTTCGACGCCGGCGACGCGGTGGGTCTGCCCAACCCCGGCTATCCGGCCTATCGCAACATCTTCCACGCGCTGGGCATCACCCCGCGATTGCTGCCCGCCGGGGCGGCGCAGGGCTGGGCGCCACGAGTGGAAGAGGTGGCCGCAAAGCTGAAAGAGGGCATGAAGGGCCTGCTGGTGGCCTCGCCCGCCAACCCCACCGGCGCCATCATCGACGACGCACGCTTGCGCGCCCTCATCGAGACCGTGGAGGCGGCCGGCGGCTGGTTCATCTCCGACGAGATCTACCATGGCCTGACCTATGAGCGCCCGGCCACCACGGCGCTGGCCTTTTCCGAGCGCGCCATCGTCATCAACAGCTTCAGCAAGTATTACGCCATGACCGGCTGGCGCATCGGCTGGATGGTGCTGCCCGACGAATTGCGGCGGGTGGCCGAGGTGCTGGGTCAGAACCTGTTCATCAGCGCCCCGACCATTTCCCAGCACGCCGCCATCGCCGCCTTCGACGCAACCGAGGAACTTCAGGAACGCCGCGCCGGCTACGCCGCCAACCGCGACTTGCTGCTGAACGAACTGCCGCGCATCGGGCTGGGCGCGCTGGCTCCGGCCGACGGCGCGTTCTATCTCTACGCCGACGTCTCCCACCTCACCAACGACAGCATCACGCTCTCAAGGCGCCTGTTGCGGGAGGCCAGGGTGGCCGTCACGTCGGGGCTGGATTTCGACCCGCTGGATGGTGGCCGCTTCCTGCGCCTGTCCTATGCCGGCAGCCATGACGACATGGCCCGCGCCGTTGAACGACTCGCCGCCTGGATGAAGGAAAATGCCTGATCTGGCGCCCTTCCACACCTTTCCGGCTTCCGGTTTCAGGAATTTGGCACCGGCTCGCGCTTCGCTTGGCCGCATTGGTGCCCAAGGAAAAATTGGGCGCACATGAATTTCTCTGAAAACACGGCGGCTTGAAGTGTTTTCCTGATGCTCGGGCTTGTTTTCCATTGCTGCCCAAAACCGTCATGCCCGTGAAAACGGGCATCCATGCCGAATCTCGTCCGTGCTGCGAGATTTCAGTGGAAGCATCTGAAACACCGGAGGTAATACGCACCGCCAGAGCGTTTTGCTCTGCCGAATGGGCTCCCGCTTATCAAGGGAGCGACGATAAGGGAAGACGGAAATGACGTTATCTGGAGCTTTCCTTGGACACTACTGCGCTTGGCCGGGGTTGACGCTCCGCTGGCGCGCCAGCCGGCGTCAAGTTTCAGCCTTCTGGTTTCAGGCTTCCGATACCCAGTTCCTCCAGCCGCCGGTCCAGATAGGCGGAGCACACCGCCGTCAGCTCTTCCACCTTGTCCTCGAAGAAGTGGTTGGCGCCGTCCATCACCACGTGGTCGATGGTGATGCCCTTCTGGGTCTTCAGCTTCTTTACCAGCTGCTCCACCACGTCCGGCGGCGTCACCTTGTCCTGCGCGCCGTTGACGATCAGCCCCGACGTGGGGCAGGGGGCCAGGAACGAGAAATCGTAATGCCTGGCCAGCGGCGCGATGGTCAGAAAGCCCTGCACCTCCGGCCGCCGCATCAGCAGCTGCATGGAAATCCACGCGCCGAACGACACCCCGGCCAGCCAGCAGCTCTTCGCCTCTTTCGTCAGCGTCTGCATCCAGTCCAGCGCCGCCGCCGCGTCGGCCAGCTCGCCGGCCCCGTTGTCGAACAGCCCCTGCGAACGCCCCACGCCGCGGAAATTGAAGCGCAGCACCGAAAACCCCTTCTTCGTGAACATGTGATACAGCGCATGCACGATGGGGCCGTTCATGGTGGCCCCGAACTGCGGGTGGCCGTGCATGATCAGCGCGATCGGCGCGTTCGGCTCCTGGGCCTGATGATAGCGGCCCTCCAGCCGCCCCATCGGGCCGTTGAAAATCACCTCGGGCATGGTCGTTCCTGTAAGCGTTGATGCGTGAATCGCCGCTGCGGCGGTTCACGGGGGCGCTCCATGTGACGGAATGCCACGGCCATAAAGTTGACCCCATAAGTCGGGTATTTTATATCCCCTGAAACCGTCATCCGCCGGCGCCACAGATATAAGCATTCTGGCGTCGCGCGCAAGCGTCCGTTGATTCCCGCGCTGGGTGATGGCGGCCGCTAAGGGGCAGGAGGTGCGACAAGGTCCATGAAACTTTCCACCAGGGGTCGCTACGCGGTCATGGCCATGGCCGACATCGCCAGACGGGATACCGACGCGCCGGTGTCATTGGCCGCCATCGCCGACAGCCAGAACCTGTCGCAGGAATATCTGGAACAGCTGTTCGCCCGCCTGCGCCGCGCCGGGCTGGTGACGTCCGTGCGCGGCCCCGGCGGCGGCTACCGGCTGGCCCGCGACGCGGAGGAGATTTTCATCGCCGACATCGTGGCCGCCGCCGGCGAGGCCTTTCAGGTCACCCGCTGCGCCGACGGCGACGGCGTGCAGGGCTGCCAGAACGGGGCGCAATGCATCACCCATGAGCTGTGGTCGGCCCTGCGCCGCCAGATCTGGGGCTTTCTCTCCGCGGTGACGCTGGCCGACGTGGTGCAGCGGCGCAATCTGGCCCTGGCCGCGGAGGTGCGCAAGGCCCGCGAGGAAGTGCGCATCCGCCCCCTGAAGCAGGCCGCGCAATAGAAAATGGAACGCCCCGCCATGACCCGCGCCGTCGCCTATCTGGATCACAACGCCACCACGCCGCTTTCCGACGCGGCGCGCGCCGCCATGGCCGCGGCGTGGGCCGAAGGCCCGCTCAACCCGTCATCGAAGCACTACCCCGGCCAGCGCGCCCGCGCCATCATCGAGGAAGCGCGCGAGAGCGTGGCCGACCGGCTGGGCGCCGCCGCCGATGAGGTGATCTTCACATCAGGCGGCACCGAGGCGGCCAATCTGGCGGTGCGCGGCGCGCCGGTGGAGCGCTTCATCGTCTCCTTCATGGAACACCCGGCGGTCATGAAGCCGGCCAAGGCCTCCGGCCGCCCCGTCGCCCTGTGGGAGGTGGATGAGCGGGGCGTGGCCGATCTTGCCGCGCTGAAGCGCCATCTGGCGGCCGGCTCCGGCCGGGCGCTGGTCTGCCTGATGCTGGCCAGCAACGAAACCGGCGTCATCGAGCCGCTGGCCGAGGCCGCCGCCATCGCCCATGAGCACGGCGCGCTGGTGTTCTGCGACGCGGTGCAGGCGGCCGGCAAGATGGACGTGGACATGCGCGCCCTGGGAGTGGACATGCTGGCCGTCTCCGCCCACAAGTTCGGCGGCCCGCAAGGCGCCGGCGTGCTCATCGTGCGCGAGGGGATTGCCCTGGAACCGCTGCTGCTGGGCGGCGGCCAGGAGCGCCGCCTGCGCGCCGGCACGGAGAACGTCGCCGCCATCGCCGGCCTGGCCGCCGCGCTTGACGAGGCGCTGCGGAACAGAGCGGAAAAGGATTCCCATGTCAGGCGCTTGCGCGACCGTCTTGAATCGGCATTGCAGGCCGTCGCGCCCGACGCGGTGATCTTCTCCAGCGGCGCCGAGCGGCTGTCCAACACCGTCATGTTCGCCCACCCCGCATTGGAGGCCGACGTGGCCCTCATGGCCTTCGATCTCGACGGCGTGGCGCTTTCCGCCGGCAGCGCCTGCCACGCAGGCCGTGGCGAGGTGTCACGCGCGCTTGTCGCCATGGGGGCCGATCGCGAACTGGCCAGGCGCGCCCTTCGGGTGTCGCTGGGCCCGGGCAACACCGAAGAGGACATCGCGCGCTTCGCCGCCAGCCTGCGCAATCAGCTCAGGCGGGCCCACGCCAGCGCCGCCTGAGGTTTTTCAAGAGGAACGATCATGGCCGATCAGGATACCATCAAGGCCGTCGAGGAGCTGGAGAAATACAAATACGGCTTCGAGACGAAGGTGGAGACGGAAAAGGCCCCCAAGGGTCTGAACGAAGACATCATCCGCTTCATCTCGCAGAAGAAGAACGAGCCGGAGTGGATGCTCAACTGGCGGCTTGACGCCTACGCGAAGTGGCTGAAGATGGAAGAGCCGCGCTGGGCGCACGTGTCCTATCCGCCCATCGACTTTCAGGACATCTACTACTACGCCGCGCCGAAGAAGAAGACCATCAAGAGCCTCGACGAGCTGGACCCGGAGATTCTCGAAACCTACGAGAAGCTGGGCATCCCGCTGAAAGAGCAGGAGATTCTGGCCGGCGTGGAAGGCGCGCCGAAGGTGGCGGTGGACGCGGTGTTCGACAGCGTGTCCGTGGCCACCACCTTCCGCGAGGAGTTGCAGAAGGCCGGCGTCATCTTCTGCCCCATCTCCGAGGCCATCCGCGACTATCCCGATCTGGTGAAGACGTATCTCGGCTCCGTGGTGCCGGTGGGCGACAACTTCTACGCCGCGCTCAATTCGGCGGTGTTCACCGACGGCAGCTTCGTCTATGTGCCCAAGGGCGTGCGCTGCCCCATGGAGCTGTCCACCTATTTCCGCATCAACGAGCGCCAGACCGGCCAGTTCGAGCGCACGCTGATCATCGCCGATGAAGGCTCCTATGTGAGCTATCTGGAAGGCTGCACCGCGCCATCGCGCGATGAAAACCAGCTGCACGCGGCGGTGGTGGAGCTGATCGCCCATGACGACGCGGAGATCAAGTATTCCACCGTCCAGAACTGGTATCCCGGCGACGCGGAGGGCAAAGGCGGCGTCTACAACTTCGTCACCAAGCGCGCCGACTGTCGCGGCCGCAACTCGAAAGTGAGCTGGACGCAGGTGGAAACCGGCTCCGCCATCACCTGGAAATATCCCTCCTGCATCCTGAAGGGCGACGGATCGTCCGGCGAGTTCTACTCCATCGCCATTTCCAACGGCGCCCAGCAGGTGGACAGCGGCACCAAGATGATCCATCTGGGCAGGAACACCACCAGCCGCATCATCTCCAAGGGCATTTCGGCCGGCCGGTCGCAGAACACCTATCGCGGGCTGGTGTCCATCGGCCGCAAGGCCACCGGGGCGCGCAATTTCACCCAGTGCGACAGCCTGCTGATCGGGGAGAAGTGCGGCGCGCACACCGTGCCCTACATTCAGGCGAAGACGCCGCACGCCAAGGTGGAGCACGAGGCCACCACCTCGAAGATCGCCGAGGATCAATTGTTCTATCTGCGCGCCCGCGGCATCGGTGAGGAGGAGGCGGTGGCGCTCATCGTCAACGGCTTCGTGCGCGAGGTGATCCAGAACCTGCCCATGGAGTTCATGGCCGAGACGCAGAAGCTCATCAACATCTCCCTTGAAGGCTCCGTGGGGTGAGGCGATGACGTCCAACACACACCACGTCATTGCCGGACTTGTTC
>DRPD01000108.1 GCA_011374735.1 Thermopetrobacter sp. | reverse complement strand
GGCGAAGATGCGCCCGCCGGCAGCGGCAACGGCAGGTGAGCCAACCTGATGTTGACCTGTTGCTGTTGCTGCCATTGTCGAGGCCGACGCCCCGCCCCCGCCTTCCACAGGTTCTGCCCCGCTTGCCGCCGGTTTTTCCACCGCATTATCCCCGGCGTTTTCCTCAGGATTTCCAGAGGTTGTCCCGGCTTCTTCCAGCAGCTTGTCCACATCCGGGTCTTCGCCCTCTTCGGCGATGACGGCGATGGGGGTGTTGATGGCGATATCCGCCGCCCCGTCGCCCACCAGCAGCTTGACGATGACGCCCTCCTCGTCCGTCTCCAGCTCCACGGTGGCCTTGTCCGTCTCGATTTCGGCAATCACGTCGCCGGGGCTGACCGCATCGCCCTCCTTCACCAGCCACTTGGCGAGCGTGCCCGTTTCCATAGTCGGCGAAAGTGCCGGCATCAGAACCACATGCGCCATTCTCCCGCCTCCCTCACCGATAGAGCGCCTGTTTCGCCGCCGCCGCCACCTCTTCCGCCGTCGGCAGCGCCAGCTTCTCCAGATTGGCCGCGTAGGGCATCACCACGTCGCGCCCGGCGATGGTCATCACCGGCGCGTCCAGCCAGTCGAACGCCTCCTGCATCACCTGCCGGGCGATCTCCGAACCGATGGAGCACACCGGCCAGCCCTCTTCCACCGTCACCAGCCGGTTGGTCTTCTTCACGCTCTCGATCACCGCCGGAATGTCCATGGGCCGCAGGGTGCGCAGGTCGATCACCTCCGCCGAAATGCCCTCTTCCGCCAGCATCTCCGCCGCCTTCAGCGCATAGGTCATGCCGATGCCGAACGAGACGATGGTCACGTCCTCCCCCGCCCGCGCCAGCCGCGCCCGGCCGATGGGCAGCACCCAGTCGTCCACCTGCGGCACCGGGAAGCTGTGCCCATAGAGGATTTCGTTTTCCAGGAAGATCACCGGATCGGGATCGCGGATCGCCGCCTTCAGCAAGCCCTTGGCGTCCGCCGCCGTGTAGGGCATGACCACCTTCACGCCGGGGATGTGGGCATACCACGCCGCGTAATCCTGACTGTGCTGACCGGCCACCCGCGCCGCCGCGCCATTGGGCCCGCGAAACACGATCGGCGCGGAAACCGCCCCGCCGGACATGTAGCGCTGCTTGGCCGCCGAATTGATGACCTGATCCATCGCCTGCATGGCGAAGTTGAAGGTCATGAACTCCACGATGGGCTTCAGCCCGGCGAACGCCGCACCGATGCCCATGCCGGCGAAGCCGTGCTCGGTGATCGGCGTGTCGATCACCCGCTTCGACCCGAACTCCTCCAGCAGCCCCTGGCTGACCTTGTAGGCGCCCTGATATTCGGCCACCTCCTCACCCATCAGGAACACCGTCTCGTCGCGCCGCATTTCCTCCGCCATGGCGTCGCGCAGCGCCTCGCGCACGCTCTGCTCCACGTATTCCGTGCCGTCGGGCAACACCGGGTCACCCTCCGGCGGTGGGGTGATGGAAAGATTGCGCGCCGGATCGGGCCCGCCGTCGCCATATTCCGCCTCCGGCATCACCACCGGCGCGGCCACCTCGGGCGCTGGCGCGGCGGCCGGCGCGTCGTCGGCCGTCTCGGCGGCCGCGGCAGGTACCGCCGTCACCGCCTTCGCCGCCAGCGCCTCGGCGTCCACCTCCTCGCCCTCTTCCGCCACGATGGCGATGGGCGTGTTGATGGGAATGTCCGCCGCCCCATCACCCACCAGCAGCTTGACGACGACGCCCTCCTCGTCCGTCTCCAGCTCCACCGTGGCCTTGTCCGTCTCGATCTCGGCGATCACGTCGCCGGCCGACACCGCGTCACCCTCCTTGACCAGCCACTTGGCCAGGGTGCCTTTCTCCATGGTCGGCGACAGCGCCGGCATCAGAATGGTGCTGGCCATGGCTCACGCCTCCCTCGCCGCATACACGTCCGTCCACACTTCGGCCGCGTCGGGCTCCGCGTCGGCCACCGCGAACTCCGCCGCTTCCGCGACGATGGCCCGCACCTGCTGGTCGATCTCCTTCAGGCTGTCCTCCGTCGCCGCGCCGGATTGCAACAGCCGCGCCTTCACCTGCTCGATGGGGTCGTGCTCCTGACGCATCTTCTGCACCTCCTCGCGGGTGCGGTATTTGGCCGGATCGGACATCGAATGGCCGCGATAGCGGTAGGTCTGCATCTCCAGCACATACGGCCCCTTGCCGGCCCGCGCGTGTTTCAGCGCCCGCGCGGTGGCCGCGTGCACGGCCCGCACGTCCATGCCGTCCACCTGCTCGCCGGGAATGCCGAACGCCAACCCGCGGTTGTAAAGCTCCTCCGCCTTCGCCGCCGAACGCGCCACGGACGTGCCCATGGCGTATTGATTGTTCTCGATGATATAGACCACCGGCAGTTTCCACAGCGCGGCCATGTTGAAGCTCTCATAGACCTGCCCCTGATTGGCCGCGCCCTCGCCGAAGAAGGCCAGCGCCACCCGCTTCTCGCCACGGTATTGCGCCGCCAGCGCCAGCCCGGTGCCCAGCGGCACCTGCGCGCCGACGATGCCATGCCCGCCCCAGAACCGGCCCGGCGCGTGGAACATGTGCATGGAGCCGCCCTTGCCCTTCGACACCCCGCCGGCCCGGCCGGTCAGCTCCGCCATCACCGCCTTCGGGTCGGCCCCGGCCAGCAGCGCATGGGCGTGGCAGCGATAGGAGGTGATGATGTCGTCCTCCGGCGCGCGCGCCATGAACACGCCGCTGGCCACCGCCTCCTGCCCGATGTAGAGATGGCAGAAGCCGCCGATATGGCCCATGCCATACATCTGCCCCGCCTTTTCCTCGAAACGGCGGATCAACAGCATGTCATGCAGGGCCTTCAACTCCTGTTCGGCGCTGAACTCGCTGATCGCCGCCTTGCGCCCCCTGCCCTTGCCGGATGCTTTCGCCGCTTTTGCCATGAGCCCGCCGATCCCTGACGCCGATACCCCGAGTCACGGCCGATATTACACGCCTAAAAGCGTGATTTATATAGGATTTCCGGCATTTAACCAGATTTTGGTTTATCACCCTGATCCAGCAGGGATTTCAGCGCCGATCGGAAAGGATGACGATCTCGCCGGGCCGCGCGAAGCCCAGCAGCCGGCGGGCCTGTTCGTCCAGCATGTCAGGATCGAGGCTGTCGGCGCGCAGTCTCGCCACGATGGCCTCTTGCCGTTCGCGCCTGGCCACCACCGCATCGAGCCGCGCCCGTGCCGCCGCCAGTTCCTGGCGCACCGACTGCTGATAGGCCAGCGAGCGCGGCCCCTTGGTCAGATGCCAGCCGAAAAAGCCATAGGCGGCCAGGCAGACCGCCATGATGACCAACCTGCCGAAATTGCCGTGCATGCGCGCTTCCGCCACTAGTGAGAACACACGGCAGACTGTGCGAAGAACGCGGTTAACACGCCGTTAACGCCTGCCCCCCGCCGGACTGACGATCAGCCCCGAAGGTTTGCGCGCCCAACGCCGGTCTTAAGGCTTCAGGCTTCAGGCTTCAGGTTTCAGGCTTCAGGTTTCAGGTTTCAGGCTTCTGAATAAGCACCGCGGCGCCGGCGTATTGCGCCTGAGCGCCCAGCTGTTCCTCGATGCGCATCAGCTGGTTGTATTTGGCCACCCGGTCGGAACGCGACAACGAGCCGGTCTTGATCTGTCCGCAATTGGTGGCCACCGCCAGATCGGCGATGGTGACGTCCTCCGTCTCGCCGGAGCGGTGCGACATCACCGCCCGGAACGCCGCCTTGTGCGCCATCTCCACCGCCTGCAACGTTTCCGTCAGGGTGCCGATCTGGTTGACCTTCACCAGAATGGCGTTGCCGGCCCCTTCCTCGATGCCGCGCGCCAGCCGCTCCACGTTGGTGACGAACAGGTCATCGCCGACCAGCTGCACCGTTTCGCCCAGCCGCCGCGTCAGCGCCTTCCAGCCCTCCCAGTCGTCCTCCGCCATGCCGTCCTCAATGGACAGGATCGGATAGTCGGCCACCAGCCCGGCCAGATATTCCACCATGCCCGCAGAATCCAGCTCCGCCACGCCGTCGCGGCGGCGAATGCGATAGACGCCGTCGGCATGGAACTCCGTGGACGCCGCGTCCATGGCCAGCCACATCTCGCGCCCCGGCTCCAGCCCGCTATCGCGGATCGCCGCCATGATGTAATCGAGCGCCGCGCGCGTGCCCGGCAGATCGGGCGCGAAGCCGCCCTCGGCGCCCACGTTGGTGTTGTAGCCGTCCCTGGCCAGCGCCTTCTGCAGGGCGTGGAACACCTCCGCGCCCATGCGCACCGCCTCGCGTAGCGACGGCGCGGCCACCGGCATGATCATGAATTCCTGAAAGTCGATGGCGTTGTCCGCGTGCGCCCCGCCATTGATGATGTTCATCATCGGCACCGGCATCAGATGCGCCTGCGGCCCGCCGATGTAGGCGTAAAGCGGCTGGCCCAGCGACGCCGCCGCCGCGTGGGCCACCGCCAGCGACACGCCGAGAATGGCATTGGCCCCCAGCCGCCCCTTGTTGCGCGTGCCATCGAGCGCGATCATCGCCTCATCCACGGCCCGCTGCTCCGTCGCTTCCATGCCGACGAGCGCATCGGCGATCTCGCCATTGACCGCGGTGACGGCCTTCAGCACGCCCTTCCCGTTGTAGCGCGCCGGATCGCCGTCGCGCAGCTCCACCGCCTCGTGCGCGCCGGTGGAGGCGCCGGACGGCACGGAAGCGCGCCCCATCGCGCCGTCGTCGAGAACGACATCCACCTCGACGGTGGGGTTG
>DRPD01000107.1 GCA_011374735.1 Thermopetrobacter sp. | reverse complement strand
TCCCAGCAGCTTGTGCACCCGCGACAATCCGATCCAGCCGATGATGAAGCCCATCGCCTGCGCCGTCAGGGTGGCCAGCGCCGCCCCGGCGATGCCCAGCCCGAAGACGAAAATGAAGATCGGATCGAGAATGGCATTGACGATGGCGATGGACAGGGTGACGAACATCGCCCGGCGCGCATCGCCGGCGGATCGCAAGCCGAAGCTGAAGATCAGCAGCCCGGCCAGCAGCGGAAAGCCCAGCGCCACAATGCGCAGGTAGGTGCGCGCCTCGTCCAGCGCCGCGCCCTTCGCCCCCAGCAGGCCCAGCAGAAAGTCGGGAAACAGCAGCGCGATGAGCGAAATCACGCCGGCGATGCCCGTGTTCAACAACAGCGTGGAGGTGGCGAATTGGCGCGCCCTGATGCGCCGTCCCTTGCCCAGATTGACCGCCACCAGCACACCCGCGGCAGCGCCGATGCCGAGGCCCAGCGACAGGTTGATGAAGGCGAGGGTGCCGGCGAAGCCGATGCCGGCCGTCGTCTCCACCCGCCCCAGCATGGAGATGAACCACAGATCGACCAGATCGACCACGAACATGGACATCAGGCCGATGGCCGCCATCAGCGTCATCAGCACCACGTGCCGGGCGATGGAGCCGGTGAGGAACCGCGCCTGTCGGGAATGCGCCGCGTGCCTGTTCATGGGTGTTCTCTCGCCTGGACGATAGCGAAGCGCACGCGGGAAGGTGGCGCAAGCGCCGCGCCCGGTCAACCGCACCAGACGGTTTGTCACATGGCAAATGGTATCAGGGGCGATCAGGCGCTGGTGCCGCCGACGGTCAGCGCATCGATGCGCAAGGTGGGCTGCCCCACCCCCACCGGCACCCCCTGCCCGGCCTTGCCGCAGGTGCCGATGCCGGGATCGAGCTTCAGATCGTCGCCGATCATCGTCACCCGCGTCATGGCGTCCTTGCCGTTGCCGATCAGGGTAGCGTCCTTCACCGGGCGGGTCACCTTGCCGTCCTCGATGAGATAGGCCTCCGTGCAGGTGAACACGAAGTTGCCCGACGTGATGTCCACCTGCCCGCCGCCGAAGGAGACGGCATACAGCCCTTTCTTCACCGAGCGGATGATCTCTTCCGGCTCATGATCGCCGGGACGCATGAAGGTGTTGGTCATGCGCGGCATCGGCGCGTGGGCGTAGGACTCGCGCCGCCCGTTGCCGGTCGGCGCCATGCCCATCAGCCGCGCGTTCATCCGATCCTGCATGTAGCCCACCAGCACCCCGTCCTCGATCAACACCGTCTCCGACGTCGGCGTGCCCTCGTCGTCGATGGTCAGCGAGCCGCGCCGCCCGGCGATGGCGCCGTCATCGACCACGGTGACGCCCTTCGCCGCCACCCGCTGGCCGATCAGCCCGGCGAAGGCCGATTCGCCCTTGCGGTTGAAGTCGCCCTCCAGCCCGTGGCCCACCGCCTCGTGCAGCAGGATGCCCGGCCAGCCCGGCCCCAGCACCACGTCCATCTCCCCGGCCGGCGCCGGATCGGCCTCCAATGACACCAGCGACTGGCGCAGCGCCTCCTTCACCGCGTCGCGCCATTTGTCTTCGCCGATGTAGTCATCCCACGACAGCCGCCCGCCGACGCCGTGGGAGCCGCTGCCGCGCTTCTCGCCCTGTTCGGTGATGACCGACACGTTGAACCGCACCAGCGGCCTGAGATCGGTCAGCAGCCGCCCGTCGGCGCGCAGGATCGCCACCGCCTGCCAGCTCGACGCCAGCGACACGCTCACCTGCCGCACCCGTTCATCCAGCGAGCGGGCGAAGGCGTCGGCCTCCTCCAGCAGCTTCACCTTGGCCGCGAAGGCCATCTCGCGCGACGGATCGTCACCCGGATAGAGCGCCCGGTTGCGCCCTTGCGGCGCCTCCATGGCCACCGCGCCGTCATGCCCGGCCTGCACCGCCCGCACCGTCCGCGCGGCGCGCTTCAGGGCCTGTTCGGACACCTCCGAGGAATGGGCGTAGCCGGTGCGCTCCCCGGCCACGGCGCGCAGGCCGAAACCGCTGCGGCTGTCGTAGGAGGCCGATTTCAGCTTGCCGTCATCGAAGCTCAGGGCCTCCGCCACCGACAGCTCGATGAACAGCTCGCCGTCGTCGGCCCCGGCCAGCGCCTCGCCCACCAGTCTCTCTGCCCGGGCCCGGTCAAGCCCGGTGTGATCGAAGAACAGCGCCGCGTCCGTTTTCATGAGGACATCACTTCTGCACGTCATTGAGTGTCTTCATCGCCGCCGCGAACCCTTTCAGGTCGAAGGTCAACGGCAGCCCCACCCCCGGCGCGGCGTAATAGATGAAGCGCGCCGTCTTGCCCTTCTGCAACGCCGTCAGCGTCTTGGGGCTGGCCTGCGCCAGCGATTCGCAGAATGCCTGCGAGCAGCGCAGGAACGGCGCCCGGGCGATCGCCTTGCCGTCCACCTCCAGACCGATGCCGGTGGGCAGATAGACGCCGATCGGCGCGCGCATGTTGAACATGTGGGCGGCCACCACCTTGCCCTTGGCGCCCTTGCGCTTGGCTTTCAGCAACAAGACGGCGAGGAACACGCCGCGCTTTTCCGGGTCGATGCGGGTCGCGGCGAGATAGCAGACCTTGCGTTTGATGATGTTGCCGTTCTTGTCCTTGCCGGCCGGCACTTTCTCGCATTGCACCTTCCAGATGCCATGGGTGGCCACGGTTTCCGGCTTCGGCGCCGCTGGCCGCGGAGCGCCCGGCTGCACCGCCGTTCGGCGTGGCGGTTTGGCGCGCGGGCCGAACGGCGTCACCGGCAGCGGGCCGGCGGCCGTGTTCTTGCCCGCCTGCTGGGCGGAGGCGGGGGCCGACGTGAGGCTCAGCGCCGCCAGCGTCAGGCCGGCCGCGGCGAAAAACGGGAACGAACGGGCGGTGATCATGGTTCGCGGGGTCTCCGAATGGTTCGACATGAGGCATTGCGACGCGAATCGGCAACGCCGGATCATCTCTTCAGATACGCCACCAAGTCCCGAGGCGTCCAGCATTGCCGCCCCTTCCCATGCGAGAGGAATACGGCCAAATTCCGGCCCCGCGCTTGCGCCACCCGGTGCGGGCGGCTATGCAACAGCCGCGAACGGGGTCATTGGCCGGAGAAGCCTCTCATGCGTTACCTCTCCACCCGCGGCGGCGATGCGGACAGGAGTTTCCAGGACGTGCTGCTGGCCGGGCTGGCGGCGGACGGCGGGCTGTATGTGCCCGCACGCTGGCCCGCCCTGAGCGCCGCCGACTGGCGCGCCTTGCGCAACCAGCCGTGGGCGGAGGTGGCGGTGGCCGTCATGCATCCGTTCATCGGCGATTTCCTGACCGAAGCGGAATTGCTGGCGGTGGTGGAGGCCGCGGCCGGCGCATTCGATCACGCCGCCACCACGCCGTTGAGCCAGCTGGACGACAACCTGTGGCTGCTGGAGCTGTTTCACGGCCCCACCCTGGCCTTCAAGGACGTGGCCATGCAGGTGCTGGCGCGGTTGATGGACATCGCCCTTCACCGGCGCGACGCGCGCGTCACCATCATCGGCGCCACCTCCGGCGACACCGGCTCCGCCGCCATCGAGGCGTTCCGCCACTCCAAACGCGCCGACATTTTCATCCTCCACCCCCATGAGCGCGTCTCGGCGGTGCAGCGTAAGCAGATGACCACCGTCGATGCGCCGAACGTGCGCAACATCGCCATCGAGGGCGACTTCGACGCCTGTCAGGCGCTGGTGAAGCGGATGTTCAACGACCGGCCGTTCCGCGAACGGATGAATCTGGCCGGCGTCAATTCCATCAACTGGGCGCGCATTCTCGCTCAGGTGGTCTATTACGCCACCTCCGCGCTGGCCCTGGGCGCGCCGGATCGCGCCATCGCCTATACGGTGCCCACCGGCAACTTCGGCGACATCTTCGCCGGCTACGTGGCGCGCCAGATGGGTCTGCCCATCGCGCGACTCGTCATCGCCACCAACGTCAACGACATCCTGCACCGGGCGCTGGAAACCGGCCGCTACGAAACGGGCGAGGTGATCGCCACCACCAGCCCGTCCATGGACATTCAGGTGTCGTCCAACTTCGAGCGGTTGTTGTTCGACGCGCTCGATCGCGACGCGGCGGCCCTGAAGGGGCTGATGGACAATCTCGCCCAGTCCGGCGGCTTCACCTTGCCCGAAGCGGCAGTGGACTGGATGCGCCGGCTGTTCGCCTCCGGGCGCACGGACGAAAGCGCGGTGCTGGCGGAAATCCGCCGCACCTGGGAGGAGACGGGCCGCCTCATCGATCCGCACACCGCCGTGGCCACCGCCGTGGCCCGCGCCCAAGCCGGGGCGGAAGCGGCCATGGTGGCGTTGTCCACCGCCCATCCGGCCAAGTTCCCCGACGCGGTGGCCCGCGCCACCGGCCACCACCCGGAGTTGCCGGACAAGGTGCAGCACATCATGGAGGCGGAAGAACGCTTCACGGTGTTGCCCGACGATCTGGCGGCGGTTGAGGCCTTCATCTCCGCCAACGCCGCCATCGCCTGAGTCCTTCCCGATCATGCAGGCGGCTGACAAGAGCATCCGCATCCCCTGCTAACCACTTACCCACAATACGGGTGGTTGGCAGGGGATGCTGATGGTCTTCAGAGCCAATCAATAATGATCGGTTGGCAGGGGGTGGGGAAGGGCCTTCAGAGCCAATCATGAATCCCGCGACAGCTTGACTTTTGCGCCCCGGCGAGAAACCTTGCGGCCACCTGAAGAGGGCAGGGAATCGGATGCCATGAGCTACAACACCTTCGGCCGCCTGCTGCGCATGACCACCTTCGGCGAAAGCCACGGCCCCGCCATCGGCGCGCTGCTCGACGGCTGCCCGCCGGGCATCCCGTTGACGGAGGCCGACATCCAGCCCTTTCTCGACAAGCGCCGGCCCGGGCAGAGCAGATACGTCACCCAACGCCGCGAGCCGGACAAGGTGCGCATTCTCTCCGGCGTGTTCAGCGACGATGAGCGCCCCGAACAGGTGACCACCGGCACGCCCATCATGCTGATGATCGAGAACACCGATCAGCGCAGCAAAGACTATGCGGAGATCCGCGACAAATTCCGCCCCGGCCACGCCGATTTCACCTGGCAGGCCAAATATGGCATCCGCGACTACAAGGGCGGCGGGCGCGCCTCGGCGCGCGAGACGGCGGCCCGCGTCGCCGCCGGCGCGGTGGCCCGCAAGATCGTCCCCGGCATCACCATCCGCGGCGCCCTGGTGCAAATGGGCGAACGGGCCATCGAGCGCGACAACTGGTCATGGGAGGAGGTGGACGAGAACCCCTTCTTCTGCCCCGACCCGGAAGCCGCGAAGGAATGGGCCGGTTATCTCGACGCCATTCGCAAGAAGGGCGATTCCATCGGCGCCGTGGTGGAGGTGCGCGCCACCGGCGTGCCGGCGGGCCTCGGCGCGCCGGTCTATGGCAAGCTCGATCAGGACATCGCCGCCGCCCTGATGAGCATCCCGGCGGTGAAGGGCGTGGAGATCGGCGCCGGCTTCGCGGCCGCCGCCATGACCGGATCGGAAGCGGCCGACGAGATCGTCATGGACGACGGCCAGCCACGGTTTCTGAAGAACAACGCCGGCGGCATCCTGGGCGGCATCTCGTCGGGCCAGGAGATCATCGCCCGCATGGTGGTCAAGCCCACCTCCTCCATCCTCACCCCGCGCCGCACCATCACCCGCCACGGCACGGAAACGGAGATCGTCACCAAGGGCCGCCACGACCCGTGCGTCGGCATCCGCGCCGTGCCGGTGGCGGAGGCCATGCTGGCGCTGGTGCTGGCCGATCATGTCCTGCTGCACCGCGCCCAGGTGGGCTGAACCACCACAATGTGGCCATGAGAACCGGGCATGGGGGGCGCATGACCGACCATCCCGC
>DRPD01000106.1 GCA_011374735.1 Thermopetrobacter sp. | reverse complement strand
TCTATCAGCGCGGCGCCGCCGACTTCGCCGAAATGACCGACATCTCCAAGGCCCTGCGCGCCGATCTGGCGCAGGCCTTCGACATCGCCCGCCCCGAGGTGGCGGCCCGCCAGGTCTCCGTGGACGGCACCCGCAAGTGGCTCCTTCGCTTAAGCCCCGATGAGCACGGCCGCCGCCACGAGGTGGAGATGGTCTACATCCCCGAGGACGACCGCGGCACCTTGTGCATCTCCTCGCAGGTCGGCTGCACCCTCACCTGCACTTTCTGCCACACCGGCACCCAGCTGTTCGTGCGCAACCTGACGGCGGCGGAGATCGTCGCCCAGCTGCTGATCGCCCGCGACGATCTGGGCGACTGGCCGGCCGCGCTGGCCGCCAACCCGCGCCCCCCGGCGTCGGGCCGTTACATCACCAACGTGGTGTTCATGGGCATGGGCGAGCCGCTGTTCAATTTCGAGAACGTGCGCGACGCCATCGCCATCATCGCCGACGGCGAGGGCCTCTCGCTCTCACGCCGCCGCATCACCCTGTCCACCGCCGGCGTGGTGCCGCAAATCCCCCGCGCCGGCGAGGAAATGGGCGTCGTGCTGGCCATTTCGCTGCACGCCACCACCAATGAGGTGCGCAACCAACTGGTGCCCATCAATCGCAAGTATCCGATCAACGCGCTGCTCGACGCCTGCCGGAATTATCCCGGCCTGTCCAACGCCAGGCGCATCACCTTCGAATATGTCATGCTGAAGGGCGTCAACGACAATGTGGAGGATGCGAAGCGCCTCGTCGGCCTGCTGAAGGGCATACCGGCCAAGATCAACCTGATCCCCTTCAACCCGTGGCCGGGCAGTCCTTACGAATGTTCCGACTGGGAAACCATCGAGCGCTTCGCCGCCATCGTCAACCGGGCCGGCTACGCCTCGCCCATCCGCACCCCGCGCGGCCGCGACATCATGGCCGCCTGTGGCCAGCTCAAGTCGGCCTCCGAACGCCTGCGCGCCAAGGAACGCAGAAACTGAGCTCCTTGCCCCTTCTGGCTTCTGGCTTCTGGCTTCTGGTTTCAGGCTTCTGGTTTCAGGCTTCAGGCTTCAGGCTTCTGAATCAGGCAACACGCTGATGCGCATGTCGGCATGGCCGCGTTTGGCCAGATGCTCGGCGATACGCTCTTCCAGCTGCGGCACGCTCAAGCCCGCCGCGGCCACCTTGCCATAGCGGCCCAGATCGATGGCGCCATCGGCGCCGATCACGTAGTCGCCGGAAATGGCCGCCTTGCCGAAGCCGATGACCTTCAGCTTCTGGCCGGCGTTGAGACGCTTCGCCTCCTCCGGCGCGTGGAACTTGCGCACCTCCGGCGTCACGTCCTTCAGCGACGGCAGGCCGCCGGCGCAGGCCGAAAGGGCCACCGCGGCGGCGCCAGCGACGGCGCAGGAAATGATCCGTCTGTTCAGCATGCCGCCCTCACGATCCCTCTGCCTCGTTCCGGCCGGTTTTCCACCTTGTTCCGCAACGCCCGCGCCCGTCAGGATAGCGGACGCCCAACGAATGGCAAGCGAATGTGACCATCGCATGGCGATTACCTCTCGTATCTCTCGCCGGGGTAGACGCCCCACAACATGTCTTGAGCGATAAATCCCCTGTAACCTCCGGCCCTGACGGCGCACCAGCGGCCGCCGCACGACTCCAGCCTCGAGACGACACCGCCGCGCAGCCGCGCGATCACCGCCCCGCCCGGCCGGGCCCGCAAGGCGACCGCCGCGCCCTTGTCCCACGGCGTCACCAGCGCCGTGCGCCGGCCGCTCAGCAGCGCCTTGTGCACCCAGCCTTCGGCCCCTTGCGCGTCGCGGATCTTCCGCCAGTTGCCGTATTCGGCGATGATCTCCACCGGCAGCCCGCGCAGGGTGAACGCCCAGTCCACCTTGTAGCGCGTCGAGGGCCCGCGCCTGACCCGCACATGGCCGCTTTTCAGCGACACGAAGCGCGGCAGCGGCAACCCCGTCACCGGCCCCTTCTGAACGGCGGTGGTGGCTTTCGCGGTGGCGGATGAAGAAGCGATGTCGGCCGCCGCCCGGCCGGCGTCGGCCCGCGACAGCACCCCGCCGGCCAGCGCCACGCCGGCGGCGGCGATGGCGCCGACGATGAACTTATGCCGCGCCTGCAAGCGCATGTCCGGTATCATTGCCCCCATGTTCATCTTGTTCGGGACATGAAACACCCAAACCCGTAAACAGGGATTTAACGCCCCGCCCGCCGGGCCAGCGGGTGATGCGCCGCCACCATCCGGCGCAACCGCTCCATCTGCACATGGGTGTAGATCTGGGTGGTCGAGATGTCGGCGTGCCCCAGCATCATCTGCACCGCCCGCAGGTCGGCCCCGCCCTGAAGCAGATGGGTGGCGAAGGCATGGCGCAGCGCATGCGGCGACAGCCCGGCCGCCTCCACCCCGGCCCGCGCCGCCAGCGCCTTCAGGGCGGCCGCGAACTGCTGGCGGGTCAGGTGCCCGCCGCGGCCGCGCGACGCAAACAGCCGCTCCGCGCTTTCAAGCGGCCGGCCGCGCGCCTTTTCCAGCGCCTCAGTGTATCGCTCCAGCGCCTC
>DRPD01000105.1 GCA_011374735.1 Thermopetrobacter sp. | reverse complement strand
GAAGGTGCACGCCTTCGCCGACCGGCTGATGCGCCAGCAGGACGAACGCTGGGCGGCGCTGAAGGCGGAGCTGGCAGCCGAGAACATCCACATCGTCACCATCGACGATCTCACCGAAGCGGATAGGAAATGGCTCGACACGCTGTTTCTCGGCACCATCCTGCCGGCCGTCACCCCGGTGGCCATCGACCCGGCGCATCCGTTCCCGTTCATCCCCAATCGCGGCTTCGTCATCGCCGCCAGGCTGCGCGGCAAGCGCGACCGGCACGTGATGACGGCGCTGCTGCCGGTGCCGCAGCAGCTGGAGCGCTTCATCCGCCTGCCGGAGCCGGACAAGCGCCGCCGCCGCATCCGCTTCATCGCGCTGGAAGACCTGCTGGAGCGCTACGTGCCGCAGCTGTTTCCCACCTATGACCTGCTGGGCTACGGCGCGTTCCGGGTGATCCGCGATTCCGATCTGGAGATCGAGGAGGAGGCGGAAGACCTGGTGCGGCTGTTCGAGACGGCCATCAAGCGCCGCCGCCGCGGCCGCGTCATCCGGCTGGAGGTGGACGCGCGCATGCCGGCCCATCTGCGGCGCTTTCTGGCCCGGCAACTGGACGTGGCGGAGGCCGGGGTGGTGATCTGCGACGGGCTGGTCGGTTATGCCGACACCAGCCAGCTGATCGTCGCGGAGCGCCCCGATCTGCTGTTTCCCCCTTACACGCCGCGCTACCCGGAGCGCATCCGCGAGCACGGCGGCGACATCTTCGCGGCCATCGCCCGCAAGGACATCATCGTGCACCACCCCTATGAGAGCTTCGACGTGGTGGTGCAGTTCATCCGTCAGGCGGCGGCCGACCCGGACGTGGTGGCGATCCGCCAGACGCTGTATCGCACCTCCGCCAACTCGCCCATCGTGGCGGCGCTCACCGAGGCGGCGGAGGCCGGCAAGTCGGTGATGGCGCTGGTGGAGCTGAAGGCGCGCTTCGACGAGGAGGCCAACATCCAGTGGGCGCGCGATCTGGAACGGGCCGGCGCGCAGGTGGTGTTCGGCTTTCTGGAGCTGAAGACCCACGCCAAGGTGGCGCTGGTGGTGCGCCGCGAGCAAGGCGGGATGCGCACCTACGTGCATCTGGGCACCGGCAACTACCATCCGCTGACGGCGCGCATCTACACCGACCTGTCGTTCTTCACCTGCGACCCGGTGCTGGGGCGCGACGCGGCGCGGCTGTTCAACTTCGTCTCCGGCTATGCGGAACCGCAGGATCTGGAGAAGCTGGCGGTGTCGCCCATCAATCTGAAGGAGCGGCTGCTGGCCGACATCGCGGAGGAGATCGCCCACGCCGAGGCCGGGCGGCCGGCGGCGATCTGGATGAAGTGCAATTCGGTGGTCGATGCGGACATCATCGACGCGCTGTATCGCGCCTCCGCCGCCGGGGTGCGGATCGACATGGTGGTGCGCGGCATCTGCTGCCTGAGGCCCGGCGTGCCGGGATTGTCGGAGAACATCCGGGTGAAGAGCATCGTCGGGCGGTTTCTGGAGCATTCGCGCATCTACTGCTTCGGCGGCGGCCACGGCCTGCCGCACGCGAAGGCCAAGGTCTATATCTCGTCGGCCGATCTGATGCCGCGCAATCTGGAGCGGCGGGTGGAGACGCTGGTGCCGCTGGAGAACCCCACCGTGCACGAACAGGTGCTGGAGCAGATCATGGTGGCCAACATGCGCGACAACGCGCAGAGCTGGCGCGTCATGCCCGACGGCGCCACCTGCCGCATCGCCCCGGCGACCGGCGAGGCGCCGCTTCAGGCCCACGCCTGGTTCATGGAGAACCCATCCCTGTCCGGCCGCGGCAGCGCGCTGCTGCGCTCGCGCCCCCCGAAACCGCGTGAGAGCGCCCCATCAGACGGAAGTCGCGGCTGACCCGCAACCGGATATCAGCCATAGTGGCCCGGCCTCCGCCATCAGCGGCGGCGCGCGCAACGAGATCGAACAGGGAGGAAACGGCGCCATGAAAACATCCATGACCTTCGCCATCGCCGCGCTGGCGGCCGCCGCCATGATGCTGCCCCCCGCCGCGCCAGTCAGCGCCGGTCAGGCCGCGCAACAACAGGCGCAGAAGATGCACCGCGTCGTGCTGCATGTGGACGAGAACGACCCGAAGCGCATGAACATGGTGCTCAACAACGTGAAGAACATCCGCAAGTATTACGATGCGAAGGGCGAGAAGGTGATCATCGAGGTGGTGGCCTACGGCCCCGGCCTGCACATGTTCCGGGCCGACACCAGCCCGGTGAAGGAGCGCATCGCGCGCATCTCCACGGAGTTCGACGACGTGTCGTTTTCCGCCTGTGGCAACACCCATCGCAACATGAGCAAGAAGGCGGGCAAGAAGGTGCAATTGCTGCCCGAAGCGAAACTGGTGCCCTCCGGCGTGGTGCGTCTCATCAACCTGCAGGAGCAGGGATACGCCTACGTGCGCCCGTGAGGCCCGCCGCGGATTAACGACTCGCCCGCCAGCCGTGCCTGTGGCATAGAATCACCTCCGGGCGGCCCATGAAGCGGCCGCCCGGGGTGGCTTGCGGGGAGAGCGGATGCACGCCGGCAGCAGCGACACGCTTCACTTCGAGGGGTTGGCCGATTTCGTCATCGACGGCCTGCATCATCTTCAGCAGCCGCGCATCAAGCCGGTGGCGGTGGTCGATATCGGCTCCAACTCGGTGCGGCTGGTGGTCTATGACGGCCTGCGCCGGGCCGCCGCGCCGATGTTCAACGAAAAGGTGCTGGCCGGGCTGGGCCGTGGCCTGGCCGCCAGCGGCCGCCTGTCGCCGGACGGCGTGGAACGGGCGCTGGCGGCGCTGCGGCGCTTCGGCGCGCTCAATG
>DRPD01000104.1 GCA_011374735.1 Thermopetrobacter sp. | reverse complement strand
GAGCGGCCCTGAAGTCGTCCTTGTAGCGTTCGCTGCCGATGCTGAAATCGAGCACCCGGAAGCCGCGGGCGTGCAATTCGCGCATGGTGCATTCGGTGAGCAGCCGGCCCGGCGCGGCGCGGGCGACGTCGCCGAAATTGTTGCCGGGCAGGGTCATCAGGTAATGATCCTCCCGGGCGATGCCGATCAGGGTGGCGACGGGGTCGTCATCGAGCCACAGAACGCTGAACAGCACGCGGCCATCGGCCAGCCCCTCGCGCAGCAGGCGGGCGTAGAAGCCGCTCATCACCGGATCGTCGAGCAGATAGGGGCGGCCGAGCCGGCGCTGGCGTTCGCGCTGCTGGTGGAGCAGCACCCCGAACAGCTCCATCGCCTCTTCGGCGTCGGTGACGAAGGAACACGTCACCTCGCCCATCTTTCCCATGACCCGCCAGCGGCGGGCCTGATCCTTGACGAATTTGCGCTTCAGGCCGCTCCAGTAGCTTTCCCAGTCTTCTTCGATAACCACCGGATGGCCCCGCAGGTTGGCCGGCCGCACCCCGGGCAACAGGGCCAGCGGGTTGGCGCGGCCATTGGCCAGCTGGCACGGCATCTTCTCCAGCAGCAGCAGATCGGCCTTCGGCAGGCAACGGCGCAGCTGGCGGAACAGCCGCTTCATGATGCCGGGATCGGCATCGAACGCAGGGTGCGGCAGCGGCGTGTTGTAGTCGGTCAGGCCGGCGTCGGCGAAGGTGATGACGTCCAGCCCGTCGTGGCGCTGGCGCACCAGCGGCAGGATCATCAGCGGGTCGGGCGCGCCCGCTTCATGCGCCTGGACGATCAGGGGCGCCATGCCCTTGCGCCCGGCGACATGGTCATACCAGGTGCGCAGCCACAGGGCCTGGGCGAAAGGATTGCCGGGTGCGCCCAGGCGTTCGGCCAGCCGGTCGTGCTCCGGCCGCCAGCGGTCATGCAGTCGGATCTCCAACTCCCGGCGGCGGGACGTGGCGGCGGCGGCGAGATCTTCCCGGGCGGTGTGTGCCATGGATGCTTCTCCGGTTTCAAACGGCGCGGGGTTTCAGGTCATAGGGTTCGATCTCCACCACCCGGCCGGGATGGTCGGGGTCGAGCCTGAATTCGATGTGGCGGGCCCACTGATGCAGGCGGGCGGCGCGGGTGCGGCGCCAGATGCTCTGCAGGGCGGCCTTGGCATGATAGCCCGGCCCGGTGGTGGCGGTGCTCTTCGGGGTGAAGCCGGCGCGGCGCAAGAGGCCGTTGGCGTAGCGCACCTTGTAGGAGCGGGCCAGATCCCCGGTCCAGTGTTCGGTGGTGAGGGAGACGTTCAGGCCCTCCAGATTGGTCACCCGGTGGGGGCCGTATTGCGGCCAGTGGGCCATCATCCCCGGCTCCATGTCCACCACCTTGGCGTAGTCGTCATACCAGTCGTGGAAGGGGATCTCTTCCTCGCGCGCCTGCATGACGACCTCTTCGAGCAGCGGCGCCGGCATGAAGGCTTCGGTGGTGGGATACAGCCAGACGCGTTTTCGCCCGCGGATGTGCCACAGCGACTGGCCAGGCACGTCGCAGTGATAATAGGTCTGCGCGCCGGGCGAAGTGATCAGCAGGGTCATCTCGAAGACGTCGATCTTCATGCCCACCCGCTCTTCCATCTCGCTCCTGATGCGATCGGCCAGGGCGGCGAAGCGGGCATCATTCTTCGGCAGGTTGCGCAGGTTGAGCCACAGGAAGCCGTTGCGGATGGCTTCCAGCACCTGGGCGCCGGTGGCCTCGCCGATGTCGCCTTCCGTCCAGCGGGCGTGTTGCGGCTCGTTCTGCTTGCCCGGAATGACCAGGGCGTAGTCGTCGCGCGGGTAGCCGTCGATCAATCCGGCCAGCGCGGCATCGGTGAACAGGCCGGTGTCGGCCAGGGCGTGGCGCAGCAGCAGCGGAATCTGGCCCCACAATAGCGCCGCTTGCGGCTTCCAGTCGGTGAAAATCGGCTGGCTGACTAGGCTGGGCATGGTGGTCTCTCCTGTCCCGGTTTGCGACAAGGCCGTCGCCGCGTTCCCCTTGTCGGGGGCGTTAATGCAAAATGCGTGCACGGGCCGCATTGATCGGGCGGGGCGTTCCGTGTTACCGGCTTGGCCGATCATTCTCGCGTCAGCAGAGGGCCGGGCCATTACCGACAAGCCACATACGGAAACAGGCGCGCAAGGCGGCGTGTGGGAGACGATCAAGGTGGTGCTGCAGGCGCTGCTCATCGCCTTCGTCATCCGCACTTTCTTCTTCCAGCCGTTCAACATCCCGTCAGGCTCGATGATCCCGACGTTGCTGATTGGCGACTACCTGTTCGTCAACAAGCTGTCCTACGGCTATTCGCGCCATTCGTTCAATTTCACGGTGTCGCTGTTCGGCGCCGAGCTGTTCCGCTTCGGGCCGCTCAATTTCAAGGGCCGCGTCTTCGCGGGCCAGCCGGCGCGTGGCGATGTGGTGGTGTTCAAGCTGCCCAGTGACGAACGCACCGACTACATCAAGCGGGTGATCGGCCTGCCGGGCGATGAAATCCAGGTGATCGACGGGGTGCTCTACATCAACGGCCAGGTGGTCAGGCGCGAACGGGTGGCCGACTACGTGGTGCCGGACGGCCCCTACCGGGGGCGGCGCATCCGGCGCTTTCGCGAGACGCTGCCCAACGGGGTGAGCTATTACACGCTGGATGCCTTCGACGGCGGCATGGCCGACAACACGCCGGTCTACAAGGTGCCGCCCGGCCACTATTTCATGATGGGCGACAACCGCGACAACTCCAAGGACAGCCGCTTTCTCGACGAGGTGGGCTATGTCCACAACGAGCTGATCGTCGGGCGGGCCACCATCATCTTCTTCTCGCATCGGCCGGAAGCGCGTCTGTTGTTGCCGTGGACGTGGCCGGCGGGCATCCGCTGGGGGCGCCTCTTCAACGCCGCGCACTGATGGACGGCCCGTCGGCACAACGGTTGGCGGAGGCGTTCGCGGCGCGCGCCGGCGTGACGTTCGGCGATCCCGCCTTGCTGCGTCAGGCGCTGACCCATTCCGGCGGCGGCGGGCAGGGGGGCGATTACCAACGGCTGGAGTTCCTGGGCGATCGGGTGCTGGGGCTGGTGATCGCCGAGGAGCTGCTGAAACGCTTTCCAGATGATGACGAGGGCCGGCTGGCGCGGCGGCTGAACTGGCTGGTCAGGCGCGAGGCCTGCGCGCGGGTGGCGCGCGATCTGAAACTCGACGAACTGATGCTGACGGCGAAGACCACCCGGCGCGGCCAGGCGGCGGCTTCGCAGAAGGTGTTGAGCGACTTGTGCGAGGCGGTGATCGCCGCCATATACCTCGATCAGGGGCTGCCGGAGGCCAGAGACTTCATCCTGGCGCGCTGGGCGCCGCTGTTCGCGGCCCACCGGGAGGCGGCGCGCGACGCCAAGTCGGCGTTGCAGGAGCTGGCGGCGGCGCGCCAGCTGGCGACGCCGGCCTACCGGGTGGTGGGGCGCGAAGGGCCCGACCACGCGCCGCGCTTCACGGTGGAGGTGGCGGTGGACGGGGCCGGCGCGGCGCGCGGCGCGGGCGGCTCGAAGCGGGCGGCGGAACAGGCGGCGGCGGAAGAGCTGTTGAAACACATGACGGAGGAGCGACGCGATGACGATGAAGGCTCATGACGACTGAGCAGACGCAACAGGGCCAACGTTGCGGCTTCGTGGCCATCATCGGGGCGCCGAACGCCGGCAAGTCGACGCTGATCAATTCGCTGGTGGGGGCGAAGGTGTCGATCGTCACCCACAAGGTGCAGACGACGCGCACCCGCGTGCGGGCGGTGGCCATCATCGGTGAGGCGCAGGTCATCTTCGTGGACACGCCGGGCATCTTCAAGCCGAAGCGCAAGCTGGACGAGGCGATGGTGGACGCCGCCTGGGCCGGCGCGGCGGACGCCGACGTGGTGGCGCTGCTGGTGGATGCGCGAAAGGGGCTGGATGATGACAACCGGCGCATCGTGGAGGGCCTGAAGCGGGCGCGGCGCAAGGCGGTGCTGGTGCTCAACAAGATCGACCTGATCGAGAAGGAGAAGCTGCTGGAACTGGCCGCCGCGTTCAACGATCTGCACGACTTCGAGGCCACCTTCATGGTGTCGGCCCTGAAGGGCGGCGGACTGGCCGACTTGCGCGACTGGCTGGCGGCCCACATGCCGGAAGGGCCGTGGCTGTATCCGGAGGATCAATTGTCCGACGTGCCGCTCAGGCTGCTGGCGGCGGAGATCACCCGCGAGAAGCTCTATCTGCGCCTGCACGAGGAGCTGCCCTACGCCACCCACGTGGAGACGGAACAGTGGGAGGAGCGCGCCGACGGCTCCATCCGCATCGAGCAGACGATCTACGTGCAGCGCGACAGCCAGAAGAAGATCGTCATCGGCAAGGGCGGGCAGACCATCAAGGAGATCGGCAGACAGGCGCGCGAGGAGCTGTCGGAACTGCTGGGGCGCAAGGTGCACCTGTTCCTGTTCGT
>DRPD01000103.1 GCA_011374735.1 Thermopetrobacter sp. | reverse complement strand
GCTGCCCACCTTCACGTTCTTCTATGGCATGGAGCTGGGCGAGGAAATCTCCGTCACCCTACGGCGCGGGCGCGACGTGCACATCCGGCTGGTCGGCGTCGGCGAGGAGGACGAGGAAGGCTACAAGAAGGTGTTCTTCGAGCTCAATGGCCAGCCGCACATGGTGCGCGTCGCCGTCACCGCGTCGGAAGCCCATGAGCGCCAGCACCCGAAGGCCGATCCGGCCAATCCGAAGCACATCGGCGCGCCGATGCCGGGCATGGTGTCCACCGTCGCCGTGACGGAAGGCCAGACCGTCGCCGCCGGCGACATCCTGTGCACCCTGGAGGCGATGAAGATGGAAACCGCCATCCACGCCGAAACCGACGGCGCGGTGGCGCGCGTTCTCGTCGCGCCGGGGCAACAGGTGGACGCCAAGGATCTGCTGATCGAGCTGGAATGACCCGGGCCGGCCGTGATTTCCGTTTTGGCGGCGGATGACGTATATTGCGGGCCCGTTCACCTGGGGGCGACGCCCCCATGCACGCAAGCACAGAGGAGGAAACCCGATGATGAAACGCGTGATTCCGGCCGCCGTGTTGCTGGGCCTGATGAGCGGCGCCCCGGCGCTGGCGGCGGAGGACATGAAGGCGCTGAGCGCCGAGGCCAAGGGCATCGTGCAGGGCTTCTTCAAGGAGCTGAAGGGCACCCTGGTCGGGGCGATGAAGACCAAGGGGCCGGTGGGCGCGGTGAACACATGCAACGTCAAGGCGGCGGAAATCGCCAGCAAGCACGCCGAGCAATCCGGCTGGGAAGTGGGGCGCACGGCGCTGAAGCTGCGCAACCCGGCCAACGAGCCGGACGCATGGGAAAAGGCGGTGCTGGAGGAATTCGCGAAGAAGATCGCGGCCGGGGCCGACCCGATGAAACTGGCCAAGGCGGCGATCGTCGAGATGGACGGCAAGAAGGTGTTCCGCTTCATGAAGGCGATCCCGACCGGCAAGCCGTGCCTGACCTGTCATGGCGGGAACGTGAAGCCGGAAGTGCTGAAAACCATCAAGGCGCATTATCCGGACGATCAGGCGACCGGCTTCAAGCCGGGCGAGCTGCGTGGCGCGTTCACGCTGAAGAAGGTGCTGCCGTAACGCGGCCGGCCCGTCGGCACCAGGATGCGGTGGTGTGCATGGCGGATATCGCCGGAATATTGCGCGGGCGCGGCGTGCGCCTGAAGGGCGGCGGCGGCGACGAGGCGCTGGCGACGCAACGGGCGGAGCTGTTGCGGGCCATCGCCGCCGACTATCCCGCCTTCGAACGGGTGCGCGACGGGGTGTGCGCGAAAGCCGGGCTGGCGCCTGAGCGCCTGAACGACGACACGGCGCGGCAGCTGCTGGAGCTGTTGCGCCATCATTGGCTGGTGCGCGAACGGCAGGATCGCTTCCTCGCCGCCGGCGCGGCGGCGCGGCGCTTCCTGACCGGCGGCTGGCTGGAGGAGTTGGCGTGGCTGGCGGCCATGGAGGCGGGGGCCGACGAGGCCCTGTGCTCGCAGGTGCTGCGCTGGGAGGTGCAGGGCTATTACGGCGAGAACGAGATCGACGTCATCGTGCGCAAGGGCGGGCGGCTGGGCTTCATCTCCTGCAAGGCGTTGCAGTCGCGCTTCAACGCCGACAACCGCAAGCAGCGTTCGCGGCTGATGGACGCCCTGCACGAAACCGACAACCTGATCGACCATTTCGGGCGCGACGGCGAGCAGGCGGCCATTCTGGTGACCACCGACCTGATCGACGAAGACCGCGACCGGCCGCGCTACATGACGCTGATGGGCAAGGCGGCGGCGCTGAAGGTGCGCGTCATCCCGCTGGAGGAGCTGACCTGGCAACCGCTGGTGGCGGCCATCGGCGAGGTGGTGCACGGGCGTTCCGCCTGACGCGCAGGTGCGTCAGGCTTTCTCGCGCCGCGTTTCGGCCAGCACGACGCCGGCCAGAATGAGGCCGGCGGCCAGCGCCTGAGCGCCGGTGAGCCGTTCGCCCAGCCACGCCCAGCCAATGAGTGCCGCCAGCACCGGAATCAGATTGACGAAGACCCCGGCCTCGGCGGCGCTCAAGCGTGAGATGCTGAAGTTGTAGAAGCCATAGGCCAGCACCGTGATCGCCGCGCCCAGATACAGCACCAGCCCCCACACCTGAGGATCGCTGAGCAGGGCCTGCACCTGAGGGCGCCACAAGGCCGGCAGGCCGGGCAGGAAGAACAGCGCGCCCAGCGTCATCTGCGCGGCGGTGATCAGCCACACCGGCCAGCGGCCGCTCAGGCGCTTGACCAGCAGCATGTAGCCGGCGGCGGCGCTGATGGCCAGAAACTCCAGGGCGTTGCCCAGCCACGGGTTGGGGGCGTGCTCATCGGCCGCGCCGAGCAGGCTCATGGCCGCCGCGCCGCCGATGGCAAGCGCCAGGCCGGCCATGATGCGCCGCGTCAGGCGTTCCTTGAAGAACAGCGCCCCGCCCAGCGCCGCCAGCAGCGGAAACACGGCGACGATCAGCCCGGCCTGGGCCGAGGAGGTGTATTGCAAGGCGGTGATCTCCAGCAGGAAATACAGCCCCGGCTCGCACACCGCCAGCAGCAGCAGCCACCATCCGTCACCCTTGCGCGGCCGGGCCTGCGGCCAGAAGCGCACGGCCAGCGGCAGCAGCAGCACGGCGGCGATGGCCATGCGCAGCCACAGGATGGTGAGCGGCGGCAGGCCCAGGGCCAGCAGCTTCTTCATCACCGCGAACGAACTGGCCCACAGCGCCACCGCGAACAGGGCGGCGATGATGGCCAGCGCCTTGCCGGGGCGGCGGACGTGCAGGTCCTGGGTCATGTCGGCAGCTCCGCTTGAAGTGGTGCGACGCCCTTGCCTGTGGGCCCGGCATGGCCCATTGTCAACACCGGAACGGACATCACCCGGGGAAGACTTTGGTATGAAACGCATCGTGGCGCACCGTCATGGCGGGCCGGAAGTGCTTCAGCTTGAAGAGGTGGAGCCGCCCTCCCCCGGCCCCGGCGAGGCGCTGATCCGCCAGCACGCCATCGGCCTCAATTTCATCGACACCTATCACCGCTCGGGCCTTTATCCCCTGCCGCTGCCGTTCGTGCCGGGGCTGGAAGGCGCCGGGGTGGTGGAAGCCACCGGCGACGGCGTGACGGCGCTGAAGGCCGGCGACCGGGTGGCCTATGGCGCCGGGCCGGTGGGCGCCTATGCGGAATCTCGCGTGATGCCGGCGAATCGCCTGGCCCGCTTGCCCGACGCGGTGGACTTCGAAAGCGCCGCGGCGCTGATGCTGAAGGGGCTGACGGCCTGGTATCTGTTGCGCGAGACGTATCGTGTGAAGGCCGGCGACGTGATCGTCTTCCTGCCGGCGGCCGGCGGCGTGGGGCTGATCGCCGGGCAATGGGCGAAGGCGCTGGGGGCGGTGAGCATCGGCGTGTGCGCGGCGGCCAAGGCCGATCTGGCCGGCGCGGCCGGCTACGACCATGTGATCGCCTATGACGAAGAGGAGGACTACGCGGCGAGAGTGCGCGAGCTCACCGATGGCGCGGGCGCGGCGGTGGTCTATGACGGGGTGGGCGCGGCGACCTTCACCCGCAGCCTCGATTGCCTGAAGCGGCGCGGCCTGATGGTCAGCTTCGGCAATGCGTCGGGGCCGGTGACGGGAGTCGATCTCGGCGTGCTGGCGCAGAAAGGCTCGCTGTATCTGACCCGGCCGATGCTGATGGACTACGTGGCCGGCGACGCCGATCTGGCGCGCGCCCATGCGGAACTGCTGGACATGGTGGCGGCGGGGAAGCTGCGGGCCGACATCGGCCAGCGATACGCCCTAGCCGACGCGGCGCGGGCCCACGCCGACATGGAGGCCCGGCGCACCGTGGGCCAGAGCATCCTGCTGCCGTGAGCCTCAACCGGCGGCGCGGTCGATGGCGGCGGCGATCAGGCGGTTGAAGTCTTCCACCGTCCGCACCGCCGCCGCCTCCTCCATCTCCACCACATAGCCCCAGCGTTCGGCGATGGTGTCATACAGCGGCTGGCGGTGGCGGATAAGGCGCTGGAAGCCGAAGGCGGCGAAATCGTCGGGATCGACGTCATCGTCGTCATCGATCCCCCGCTGGCGCTTGTAGTCGCGCCAGACGCGCTCCAACAGGGCCGGATCGTAATACATGGGCTTGGGGTGGGCGCGGAAACGGGCGATCAGCTCGCGCACGTGCGCCTCGCTGGCCCGGATGTGGATCAGCACCGTGTCGTCGGTGAGCGCGCGCAGCACCGGATCGCCGGGGTCGTCGTAGTCGATCACCTCGCACAGGGAACCGCCGGTATCGCAGATGAAATGCTCGTAGCCGTAGATGTCCCGGGCCTTGCCGATGAACGTCGGCACATCGCGCAGCGCCTTGATCTCGCCTTGCCGGTGCAGGGCCTGGCGGCGCGCGTATTCGGCGAAGCTCAGGCCGCCCCTGGCCGGATCGCCGGGCTGGCCGAGAAAGGTGGACAGCGGCTCCAGGTTCTCGAAGGTGATGTTGGACGAGATGTAGATGGAATCGGAGCGCAGCAGCTGGCGCAGCAGCGGCACCTTCATGGCCTCGCGCTTGAATTGATCGACGATGTGCTCGTCCATGTAGCGGGTGCCGATGCGGTAATCGACAGAATAGAGGAACCAGTCGGCGCGGCGCAGGCGGCGGCCCAGCGTCGTCTTGCCGACGCCGGACATGCCGAACACGGTGACCGCCTTGCGCGGCCAGGCGAGATATTCCGCGCCGGAGGCGAAACGCATGTGGCCCTGGCTCCCCGAATCCCGAATCATGGCGGGCCGGTTGGCCCGCAACCTGCATAGCCCAGCAAGCGCGGCGGCGGCAAGGCGCGGGCTCTTGCGCAAAAGGCTCTTGCCGCCGCCCGCATCGGCCGCGTATAAGGCGGCCACCATGAGAAGGTGCGGTCAGGAGGACGAGAATGACATCGGATGACATTCTGGATGACGATTACCGCCCCAGTGAGGACGAGCCGTTCATGAACCAACGGCAGCGCGCGTATTTTCGCCGCAAGCTCTTGGCCTGGAAGGAAGAAATCCTGCGCGACGCGCGCGAGACACTGAACCACCTGCAAAGCGGCAACGCGCCGTTGCCGGATCTGGCCGATCGCGCCTCCACGGAAACCGACCGGGCGCTGGAGCTGCGCACCCGCGACCGCCAGCGCAAGCTGATCGCCAAGATCGACGCGGCGCTTAAGCGCATCGAGATGGGCGAATACGGCTATTGCGAGGAAACCGGCGAGCCGATCTCGCTGAAGCGGCTGGAGGCCAGGCCCATCGCCACCCTCTCCATCGAAGCGCAAGAGCGCCACGAGCGGCGCGAGAAGGTGTTCCGCGACGACTGACCCCCGCCCGCCCCGCGCTCAGGCGCGCAGCAGGCGGCGGTGGATGGCGCCGATCGTCGCAACGACCCGCTGTTCGGTGAAGCCCTCCAACAACCGCCGCCGCGCCGCCCGGCCCATTTTCACCCGCAGAGCGGGGTCGGCGGCCAGCCGCGCGATGGCGGCGGCCAGGGCCCGCGGGTTCTCCGGCGGCACCACGAAGCCCTCCACGCCGTCACGCACGAAATGGCGGCAGCCCGGCACGTCGGTCACCACCAGCGGCCGGGCGCAGGCGGCGGCCTCCAGCAAGGCGCGCGGCATGCCCTCGCGGGTGCGGGTCGGCAGCACGCAGATGGCGGCGCGCCGCCAGACGTCGCGGACATCCTCGATGAAGCCGTGCCAGCTGACATCATCGCGCGCCGCCCAGGCCCTGACCCGCTCTTCCGCATAGGCCCCGGCGTTGCCGGCATCGATCGCGCCGAAGAGATCGAGCCGCAGGTCCATCTCGCGCAAGGGCGGCGCGTCCATGGCCGCGATGAGCACATCGACGCCCTTGGTGGCGATGAGGCGGCCGACGAAGGCCAGCCGCAGCGGCGCGCCGCCCGGATCGGGCAACGGCGGAAAACGGGCCGGATCGAGGCCGGCCCCGCCGACGATGGTGATGTCGGCGTCGCGTGGCAGCCCGTATTCCTGCAGATAACCGGCATCATCCGGGTTCTCCAACAGCAGGCTGTCGCCATGACGGCGCACGTGCCAGCCCAGCAGCCGCAACAACACGCTGCGCAACAGCCGGACGCGCGGCGTGTCGCCTTCCGCCAGGGTGCCCAGTCCGGTGACGTGGAAAATGATGGCGGGTCCGCCAATTCGCGCCAGCACGGCCAGGAGGATGGGCGTGAGGGCGATGCAATGGACGAGGTCCGGCCGCAGCCGCCGCACCACCCGGCGCAGGCGGCGGGCGGCGCGCCAGACGGCGAACGGCTGCAACGAGCCACGCCTGAAGCCGAACGGGATCACCTCCACCCCCAGTTCCTCCAGCGCCGCCCTCTTGTCGTTGACGTTGGTGAGCAGCACGATGCGGGCCCGCGCATCGGCGCGCCGCGCGGCGCTCACCAGCGGCCGGAAATGGGAATGGAAGAACCAGTCTTCGGCGCAAACAAACAGGATGGTGGGAGGGCGGGAAGCCATGCGCCAATCATCACCGAACGGCCATCAGGGTGCGAGCGGCGTGAACATGCCATGTCCGGCGGCGGACGGCAATGCCTCCCCGTTCGGCGGCTCAGCGGATGCGGTAGGCGTCGTGGCAGGCCACGCAGTTGTCGGTGATCTCCTTCAGCGCGCCGAACACCTGGCGCGCGCCCTCGCCGCCCCTGGCCAGTTCGGCGTTCCTCACCACGATGGCGAAGCGCGACGCCGTCTTGTGCATCCGCGTGCCGATGGCCCGCATGCCTTCGGGCATGAAGGGCGCCATGTGGGCCGCGCCATGGGCCTCCAAAGAACTCATGCCGAGCCGTTTTTCGGCCACCTGAGCCGCCTTGTCGGCGTCACCGGCGGCCAGCGCCTCGAGAATGGCGTTCAGGGCCTTCACGTGATCGCGCATGTTGCCCAGCATGTGTTCCTGCATCATCTCCGGCAGCTTGACCAGCTGGCGCGTCTCCTCCGCCGGGGCCGGCGCCGCCGCCGCCGCCATTATCAGCCCCACCGCCAGCGTCGCCCGATATGTCATCGTCCACGCTCCTTTCCGGTTGCTCGTGTCCATGGCTTGCGGCATACCCCGCTCAGGCACCAACGCCATATGACCAGCGTCATATGCCGAAGAAGGAGAAGCACTCATGCGGGCCTTGAAGGAACGCCTCGGCGGCGCGGTGAAGACCATCGACCTGAAGACCGGCGAGACGCTGTTTCGCCAGGGCGACGCGGCACGCGGCATGTATCTGCTGGAAACGGGCCGGGTGCGGCTGGTGCGCCACACGCCGGACGGCCACCAGGTGCCGCTGCACACCGTCTCGCCCGGCGAGAGCTTCGCGGAAGCCTCGCTGTTCGCCAGCGAATATCATTGCGACTGCGTGTGCCTCGCCGCGGCCCGCGTCACCTTGCTGCCGTCTTGCGAAATCATCGGCCTGTTGCGCTCAGGCGATGACGCGGGGCTGGCGCTGGTGGGCCGTTTGGCCGCCCATGTGCGCGATTTGCGCGCCCGGGCCGAGCTGCGCGCCATCCGCGATGTCCGCCTGCGCCTGCTTTCCGCCTTGCGCATGCGCATGGACGCGGCGGGCCGGGTGCGGCTTCAGGGATCGCTGAAGGCGCTGGCGGCGGAACTGGGCATGGCCCACGAAACCCTCTACCGCGCCCTCGCCGATCTGCAACGCGGCGGCCACCTCGGCCGCCACGATGGCCTCATCACCATCCGCAAGCGGGACTGAGGGGGCGGTTCATCCCGCGCCCCCCTTGCCGACGCATGGCCGCGACAAGGCGTCAGCGGTCGAGCAAGCGGGCCACGTAGCGGGCCAGCGGGTCGATTTCCAGATTGACCGCATCGCCGGCCTTCGCGTCGCCCCAGGTGGTGACGTGCAGCGTATGGGGGATGATGTTCACCGTGAACTCCCGATCCTCCACCGCATTGACGGTCAGCGACGTGCCGTTCAAGGCCACGGAGCCTTTCGCGGCGATGAACGGGGCCAGCTCCGCCGGGGCGCGGAAGCGGAAGATTTGCGAGTCGCCATCGGGGGTTATGGAGACGATCTCGCAAACGGAATCAACATGGCCGGTGACCATGTGGCCGCCCAGCTCGTCGCCCATCTTCAAGGCCCGCTCCAGATTCACCCGGCGGCCCGGCCGCCAGCCGCCCAGCGTGGTCTTCGACAGGGTTTCGGCCGAGGCGGTGACGTCGTGCCACATGCGGCCGCCTTTCTGCCGCCCCTTGTCCACCACCGTCAGGCAGCAACCGTCATGGGCGATGGAAGCGCCGATGGCCACCGTGTCCGGGTCATAATGCGAGGCGATGCGCAAGCGGGTGTCGCCCGCGTCCTCCCGTTCGATCACTTCGCCGATGTCGGTGATGATGCCGGTGAACATGGTGATCTCGCCCTGCGCTTGTGGCGCGGCCCTGTTTCATATGATTTTGCGAGTCTTCGCTGGCGCGAAGTTCGCAAAATCGACTCCACCGTCCCGCTCCCCCTCCCGACCACCCAGAGTATAGGCAAGGTGGTCGGGAGGGGGAGCGGAACTATTCCAGCCTATTTATCGTCCGCCCTCTCATAGCGGTGCAGGGTGTCGGGGCCAAGGGTGGCCTGTTCGATGAGGTGAAACGGCGGTTCGCGCAGCACGTCCAGCGCCAGACCGGCCAGCGCCGGCACGCCGCCGTCGCCCAACGTCTTGTCCGGGGCGGTGAACAGCGCCACCTCGTCCACCAGCTCCGCCTCGACGAAGGCGCGGGCAGCTTGCGCGCCGCCTTCCACCATCAGCCGGTTGACGCCGCGTTCGGCCAGCTTTTTCAGCACCGCCGGCAGCGCCACCCTGCCCCGTTCGTCGGCCGGCGCCGGCACGATGTCCACCGCCGGGGCGCGTTCCTTCAGCGCCAGCGCCGGCGCGCGGCCGGCCGGGGTGGTGAAAATGACAGTGGGCGCCTCGTGCGCCGTTTTCACCACCTGTGCGTCCGCTGTGGTGCGCATGGCGGAGTCCAGCACCACGCGCAAGGG